>JBOGDU010000261.1:0-9985 GCA_050743145.1 Jiangellaceae bacterium
GCGTCGGTGACGACGCCGTGCTCGTCCGGTACTGGGCACCGCTACGCGAGGACCCCCCGCGCGAGGGCCTACTCCTGCTCGTCAGCGTGAGCATCGCCCGCACCGGTGACGCAGTCACGAGCGTTGCTCGGGGCGGACTCGCGATGGATGCGAACCTTCCGGACACGAGCGAGGACGCGCAGGCGGCCGTCACCCGGCTGTGCGCCGAGACCGGCGGTCCGTGCGTCGCCGAACCTGACCAGGAACAGGTCTATCCGGAGCCCGCCGGCGACATTCCCGGATGGCTCACTCCTGCCGACGTCTCGGGCGCAACCGGGGTTCATCGGATCTCGGCGGCCGGCGAGGTCATGGTCGCACCCGACGGCACCTTCGGATTCGTCTGCTTCCAGTCCGATGCGCGCGCCGCCGGCGCCACATCGATCGAGAGCCGCACGTACCACGACCCCCTCGATCCGGCCGGCATCGGTGTGGACGAGTTCATCGCCCGGTTCCCGGCTGCTGCCGAGGCGCGTGCGCACTTCGACGCGCTCGTCGCCGAGGGTGACGCATGCTCGGCCGAGCCGTCGCTGACTGTGCAGAACACCGGCACGGTCGCCGGGGACGGTGACATGGTCGGCACCACCTGGCGCGCGACGGCCGCAGACACGGGGGTCGCGTTCGTGTACGGCCTGGTCCTCAACGGCGGCCAGGTCGCGTTCGTCAACCTCAACCTCGAGTCGGCCTCGGACGAGGACCTGGCGCAGGTGCTGAGGCGGGCGGGTGAGCGCCTCGACGAGTGAGTCACGGGCGGTCAGTAGGCCGTACCGTTCGGGAATGACCAGCCGTGCCGACGCCGAGGCGCTCGACCGCGCCGACCCGCTGCGCCACCTGCGGGAGCGGTTCGAGTTGCCCGCCGGGCTGATCTACCTCGACGGGAACTCGCTCGGTCCGCTCCCGGTCGGTGTCCGCGAGCGGATGGCCGCAGTAGTCGACGATGAATGGGGCCGCGACCTCATCACGTCCTGGAACACCCACGACTGGATCGGGCTGCCTGCGCGGGTCGGCGCGAAGATCGCCCGCCTGATCGGCGCGCCGGCCGACTGCGTCGTCGCGGGTGACTCGACCAGCGTGCAGTTGTACAAGCTGATCGTCGCGGCAGCGAGGCTGCGCCCGGAGCGTCGCGTCGTCGTGACCGAGCCCGGCAACTTCCCTACCGACTCGTACATCATCGCCGGCGCGGCACGGCTCACCGGACTCGACGTCCGCCTATGCGATCCGGCCGACGTCGAAGCGTCGCTGACCGACGACGTCGCGGTGGTCGCGCTGACCCACGTCGACTACCGCACCGGGCGCACGCACGACGCCCCGGCGGTGACCGGAGCGGCTCACGACGCGGGCGCGCTCATGTCGTGGGACCTGTGCCACTCGGCGGGCGCCGTCCGCGTCGATCTCGACGCATGGGACGCCGACTTCGCGGTCGGCTGCGGCTACAAGTACCTCAACGGCGGACCGGGAGCGCCGGCCTTTGTCTACGTCCATCGCCGCTGGCACAATGATCTCGACCAACCGTTGCCGGGCTGGATGGGTCATGCGGCACCGTTCGCGCTCGAGCGTGACTACCGGCCGGCCCCGGGCATAGCCCGGCTGCAGACCGGGACGCCGTCCGTGCTCTCGATGGCGGTGCTGGACGCAGCCCTCGACGCCTTCGACGGCGTGACCATGGACGACATTCGCATCAAGTCGCTCACCATGACCGACCTGTTCATCGCGCTCGCGGACGAACGGCTCGCGCCGCACGGCGTCACCGTCGAGGTCCCGCGCGAGCGCTTGCACCGCGGCTCGCAGGTATGTCTCCGCCATCCCGGCGCCTACGGGCTGGTCCAGGCGCTCATCGCCCGCGGCGTGGTCGGCGACTTCCGCGAGCCCGATCTCGCCCGGTTCGGATTCGCACCTCTGTACCTGCGCTTCGTCGACGTGTGGGACGCGGTCGAGCACCTCGCGGGGGTTCTCCGTTCACGCGAGTGGGAGCGTCCTGCCTACCGGGCGCGTGCGGCGGTCACCTGACCACATATCCGCGCCCTCTTCCTCGGTTTCCTCGTCCGGCCCTTGCGAGGCCGATGCCAGGTCTGTCTCACCTTCACCAGGCCTGCAGACCTGGCAAGGGCCGCACAGACCCTCTTTACGTGATCATTCCGGGGAGGGGTTCAGCGGGTTTGCATGATCTCGCGCATGAGCTGGGCGGTGGCGCTCGGCGTCTTGCCGACGCGGACGCCTGCCGCCTCGAGAGCCTCCTGCTTCGCGGCGGCCGTGCCGGAGGAGCCGGACACGATGGCGCCGGCATGTCCCATCGTCTTGCCTTCCGGAGCGGTGAAGCCCGCGACGTAGCCGATCACCGGCTTGGTGACCTCGGCCGTGACGTAGTCGGCGGCGCGCTCCTCGGCGTCGCCGCCGATCTCCCCGATCATCACGATCGCATCGGTCTCCGCGTCGGCCTCGAAGGCGGCCAGAGCGTCGATGTGGGTGGTGCCGATGACCGGGTCGCCGCCGATTCCCACCGCCGTCGAGAAACCGATGTCACGCAGCTCGTACATCATCTGGTAGGTCAGCGTGCCGGACTTGCTCACCAGCCCGATCCGGCCGGGCTTGGTGATGTCGGCGGGGATGATGCCGGCGTTCGACTTTCCCGGGCTGATCAGGCCGGGGCAGTTCGGGCCGATGATCCGGGTGGTGCCCGAGTTCTGGGCGTACTGGAAGAACTCGGCGGTGTCGTGGACCGGAATCCCTTCGGTGATGACGACGACGAGGGGTACGCCCGCGTCGACCGCCTCCACCACGGCCGCCTTGGCGAACCTCGGCGGCACGAACACGACCGAGACGTCGGCGCCGGTGGCGTCGACGACCTCCTTGACGCTGCCGAACACCGGCACCGAGGTGCCCTCGAAGTCGACCGACTGCCCGCCCTTCCCGGGCGTCACGCCGCCGACGACCGCGGTTCCCGACCGCAGCATCCGCTGTGTGTGGCGGCGGCCCTCGGCGCCGGTCATGCCCTGGACGATGACCTTCGAGCTCTCGGTCAGGAAGATGGCCACGTCAGCTCCCTCACTTCGCCGCGGCGAGCTCGGCCACGCGGCGCGCGGCTCCGTCCATGGTGTCGACCTGCTCGAGGTGGGGCAGCGCCGCGTCGCGCAGGATGCGCCGTCCGAGCTCGGCGTTGTTCCCGTCGAGCCGGACCACCAGCGGATGGGTGATCTCGTCACCGCGGCTGTCCAGCAGGGCGAAGGCCTGGACGATGCCGTTGGCCACCTCGTCACAGGCGGTGATACCGCCGAAGACGTTCACGAACACGCTGCGCACGGCGGGGTCGGACAGGATGATCTCGAGGCCGTTGGCCATGATCTCCGCCGACGCACCGCCGCCGATGTCGAGGAAGTTCGCCGGCTTCACGCCGTGCCCGTCGACCGAGAGGTCCTCACCGGCGTAGGCCACGACGTCCAGGGTGGACATGACCAGACCCGCTCCGTTGCCGATGATGCCGACCTCACCGTCGAGCTTGACGTAGTTGAGGTCCTTCTCTCTGGCCCGTGCCTCCAGCGGGTCGGCAGCGGAGCTGTCCTCGAAGGCCGCGTGTCCTGGATGGCGGAAGCCGGCGTTCTCGTCGAGGGACACCTTGCCGTCGAGAGCCACGACCTGACCGTCCGGCGCCTTCACCAGCGGGTTGACCTCCACCAGCGTGGCGTCCTCGGCGGTGAAGACCTCCCACAGCGCGACCAGGACGTCGACGACCCGGTCGCGGACGTCGGGCGCGAAGCCTGCGGCGTCGGCGATCTCGGCGGCCTTCGCTGCGTCGACACCGGAGATCGCGTCGACCTGGACCCGGGCCAGGGCCTCCGGCCGTTCGACCGCGAGCTGCTCGATGTCCATGCCGCCCTCGACGCTGGCCATGGCCAGGTAGGTGCGGTTGGCCCGGTCGAGCAGGAAGGACACGTAGAACTCCTGCTCGATGTCGCTGGCCTGCGTGACGAGGACGCGCCTGACGACATGCCCCTTGATGTCGAGCCCGAGGATCGCCTCGGCCTTCTCGGCAGCCTCGTCCGGCGAAGTGGCGAGCTTGACGCCGCCGGCCTTGCCGCGGCCTCCGGTCTTCACCTGGGCCTTGACGACCACGGCCGCGCCGATCCGCTCGGCCGCCCGGCCGGCCTGTTCGGCCGTGTCGGCGACCTCTCCCGGCAGCACCGGCACGCCGTGCGCGGCGAACAGTTCCTTCGCCTGGTACTCCATCAGGTCCACGGTGGGCAACGTCCTCACTGCTGTCGGCGACTGGCGGCATCGAGGCCCCGTGGGACGCGGCCGCCGGGCGACACGCAGCCTAGTGCCGCAGGGCCGCCGACGTGCACGGACCTCGGCCCCGCGGCACGCGTCGATCAGGCGTCGGCCGAGGCGCGTCCACGCAGTGTCGACTCGACCCACGCCACGATGTCGTGGGTGGTGGCGCCCGGCGTGAAGATCTTGGCGACGCCCATCTGTGCGAGCAGTGGGATGTCGGCGCCGGGGATGATGCCGCCGCCGAAGACCAGGATGTCGCGGGCGTCTCGTTCGGCCAGCAGGTCGAGCACCTTGCGGAACAGCGTCATGTGCGCCCCGGACAGGATGGACAGGCCGATCGCGTCAGCATCCTCCTGGATCGCGGTCTCGACCACCTGCTCGGGCGTCTGGTGCAATCCGGTGTAGACGACCTCGACCCCGGCGTCACGCAGCGCCCGCGCGACCACCTTCGCGCCGCGGTCGTGCCCGTCGAGACCCGGCTTGGCGACCACCACGCGCAGCGGGCTGGTTGCGACCATGCCCGTCAGGGTAGGTCACCGGTCGGCCGTGCGGAGCGCGGCCACCAGGCTCCGATGTGACGTAAATCACATCTCTGCTGACAGCCCTCGGCAGACATTTGCCATGGCGTACATGACCCATGTTGTTGCAGGTCACAAGGTGGTCACGGCGCGGACACGAACGATGCACCAGTCGTCCACCCTCTGCAAATGCACCTGCATATGTCCCGTTCGGATGTTTGGCAGAGCAATGCACGTCCGTTATGGTCAGCCGGACCCCTGCAGCAGACGGAAGGCCCCCCTACCGTGTCGCAGCGCCCCGGCCACGGGCGACATCGCCGCCGCCGGAACGTCACCTTGCCCTCGGCCGTCGGATCGCTTGCCATGGTCGCGGCCGCCTCCGGAGCCGTCACCATGCCCCAGGCGGTCGGCGCCATCGCCACCGACGCCGTTGCAGCCGATCCGCTGGCCGCGATCCCCGAGCGCCCACAGGTCGACGCCTCCGTCGGCGCGTTGGCGACGGTCGACGCCGCCGGCGAGTCCCTGACCGCCGAGAGCACCGAGACCGCGAGAGACGTCAACGCTGCCCTGGTCGAAGTCGAGCGCCAGGAGGCCGCCGAGCGTGCCGCCCGAGCCGAACGCGAAGGCAAGGTCTGGGTACTGCCGGTCTCCGGCTACCGGGTCAGCGCCGGTTTCGGTGCCGTCGGACGGCTGTGGTCCAACCGGCACACCGGGCTCGACCTCTCGCTGTCGTACGGCTCACCGGTCAAGTCGATGTCCAGCGGCGAGGTCATCTGGTCCGGCTACGACGGGCCATACGGCAACAAGGTCGTCATCGAGCACTGGGACGGCACCGAGATCTGGTACTGCCACCTGTCCCGGTTCGTCCAGCGTTCCGGCGAGGTCCGACCCGGCACCGAGATCGGCAAGGTCGGATCGACGGGCAACTCCACCGGGCCGCACCTGCACCTCGAGGTGCACCCCGACGGCGGCGACGCCATCAATCCCCGCACCTGGATGGAAGACCACGGCCTGACCGTGTAGGCCGATCTCACGGCGGCCCTCGGGGTCCGGCGCCGGCCCGGCAGCCGTCCGCACGCAGTACGGTCGGGGCCGTGCGCCTGGCGACCTGGAACGTCAACTCGATCACCGCGCGGCTACCTCGGCTGCTCGAGTGGCTCGAGACGCGACAGCCCGATGTCGCCTGCCTCCAGGAGACGAAGGTCGCGGCCGACGCCATGCCGGCCGACGCGATCCGCGACGCCGGTTACGAGGTCGTGGCATTCGGGCTGGGCCGGTGGAACGGAGTCGCGCTGCTGTCCAAGGTCGGCCTCGACGAGGTCACGACGGGCATCGACGACGAGCCCGGCTTCCCCGACCCGGAGGCGCGGGCGGTCGCCGCCACCTGTGCCGGCATCCGTGTCCGCAGCGTCTACGTGCCGAACGGACGGACCCCGCAGGACCCCCACTACGCCTACAAGCTGGCCTGGCTCGACGCGCTGCGTGCCACCATCTCCGCCGAACTGCCGACCCATCCGCAGTCCGTCGTCTGCGGCGACTTCAACGTCGCACCGACCGATGCCGACGTCTGGGATCCGGCGGTGTTCGCCGGGTCAACGCACGTCACCCCGCCCGAGCGCGAACGCCTCGGCGCGCTCCGCGACCTCGGCCTCACCGACGTCCTGCCCAGGCCGGGCAAGGGCCCGAACCCGTTCACCTACTGGGACTACCGGGCCGGGATGTTCCACAAGGACATGGGCATGCGTATCGACCTGTTCTACGCCAGCGCAGCGGTCACCAGCAGGATCACCGATGCGTGGGTCGACCGCGAGACCCGCAAGGGCACGGCTCCCTCCGACCACGCCCCGGTGATCGTGGACCTCGCCTGAGCGGCAGTCTCCCTTCCGACGTCCGTCAGGTGACGACGCGCGCTCCGGGAACCGGGCCGGTGGCCCGGACGACATCGGCGGAGACCTCCGCGGCCGCCAGGCCGACGGCGACGTCGAGCGCGTGCTCGGCGTCATGCACCAGGAACGCACACGTCGGCCCCGACCCGGAGACCACGGCACCGAGCGCGCCGAGGCCCACGCCGGTTTCCAGCGTCGTCTCGAGCCCGGGGGCCAGCGCGAACGCCGCGGCCTGCAGATCGTTGGCGAGCAGGGCACCCAGCGCCTCGGGCTCGCCCGACCGTAACGCCGCCAGGACCTCCGGCGCGACCGTCGGGGCGGCAACGGCCCTGGCGGTGCGGATGCGGTCCAGCTCGGCGTAGACCTCCGGCGTCCCGAGGCCTGCATCGGCGATCGCCAGCACCCAGTGGAACGTGCCGCCCACCATCGCAGCGGTGAGGCGTTCGCCGCGTCCGGTCGCGAGCGCCGTGCCGCCCATCAGTGCGAACGGGACGTCGCTGCCCACGCGCGCCGCCAGGATCGCCAGCTCGGCGCGGCCCAGGCCGGTGCCCCACAACGCGTCGCAGGCGACGAGCGTGGCGGCCGCGTCCGCGCTGCCGCCCGCCATGCCCCCTGCCACCGGGATTCCCTTGCGCAGGTGCAGGCGGGTGCCGGTCGTGACACCGGCGTAGGCGGCCAGGGTCTGTGCCGCGCGGGCCGCGAGGTTGTCGTCGCCGGTCGGGACGCCTACCGCCCGGGCACCCTCGATCGTGACGCTGACCTGCTCGTCCGGATCGGCGACGACCTCATCGTAGAGGGAGACCGCGTGGAAGACCGTCGCGAGCTCGTGGAAGCCGTCCTGCCGGCGAGGCCCCACCGAGAGCACCAGGTTGACCTTGGCCGGCGCCCGGACGGTGACCGATGGCATGCCCGCGACGCTACCGGTCCCCGCTCCTCGAAGTGGCGCGTCAGGTTCCGGCCGCGCCCGCGATCCGGGCGAAGTCAGCGACGCCCAGCTGTTCGCCCCGGACCCCGGGGTCGACGCCCGCACTCCGCAGGATCTCCTCGGCCCGTGCCGGCGAGCCCGCCCACCCGCCGAGCGCGGCACGCAGAGTCTTGCGCCGCTGGGCGAACGCCGCGTCCACGAGCGCGAAGACCTCGCGGCGCTCGGTGCCGGCCGGCGGATCCCGACGCTCCAGCGCGACCAGGCCCGAGTCAACGTTGGGTGCCGGCCAGAACACCGAGCGTCCCACCGTGCCGACCTGCCTGACCCGCGCGTACCAGGCCACCTTGACCGAGGGCACGCCGTACGTGCGCGAGCCGGGTGCAGCCGCCAACCGGTCGGCGACCTCCTTCTGCACCATCACCAGCGCCCGCTCGAGCGTCGGGAACGTCTCGAGCAGGTGCAAGAGCACCGGGACGGCGACGTTGTAGGGCAGGTTGGCCACGAGCGCGGTCGGCGGGCCGTCGGGCAGCTCCCGGATCCGCGACGCGTCGGCGGCGACGACGGCGAGACGGTCGGCGACAGCGGGGGCGAACTCGCGCACGGTCGCGGGCAGGGCGTCGGCGAGCCTCCGGTCGACCTCGACCGCCACCAGCCGTGAGACCTCCGGCAGTAGCGCCAGTGTGAGCGAGCCGAGGCCGGGCCCGACCTCGAGCACCACGTCATCGGCCCCGACGCGGGCCGTTCGGACGATGCGGCGCACCGTGTTCGCGTCGATGACGAAGTTCTGGCCGCGCGACTTCCTGGGGCGCAGGCCTTCGGCCGCGGCGAGGCGTCGGACGTCTGCCGGCCCCAGCAGGCGGGAGCCGGCAGACGGCTGGCCGCTCACCATGGGCCCCGAGCCTAGGCGTACTGCGCCACGAGAAAGCCCGTCACGGACATCCAACGGGCGCCGGCTCTCGCGCCGGGAGAGAATGTGGGTGGCCCCGTGGAGCGAGAATCCGAGGAGCGAGCGTGGCGGCCGCCATCGACCCCGACCAGCCGCTGCCGATCTACGTCCAGCTCAAGACGCTGCTCCTGGAGGAGATTCTCGGCGGCAGGTACGGCCCCGGGGACCAGTTGCCCACAGAGCACGAGCTGTGCGCGCAGTACGGCATCAGCCGCACTCCCGTGCACCGGGCGCTGGCAGAGCTGGCGGAGGACGGCGCCATCCTCCGGCACCGACGCCGCGGGACGTTCGTCAACCCCCACTGGGTTCGGCACAACTCCAGCCGAGCCGAGCTGCGAGTCGTCGTGCCGGAAGGCCCGTGGGAGGCACTCGTACGCGATGCGTGCCCGGCGGACGCGACTCTCAACGTGGCGACCGTGGCGCTCGAGGACCTGCACCAGGTCCTCATCCATGCGGTGGCCGAGGGGCGGGCGCCCGACGTCGCCCTGCTCGACTCGGTCTGGGTCCCCGAGTTCGCCGCGTCGGGTTTCCTGCTGCCACTCGACGAGCTGGACACCGAGTGGCTGGACGCGGAGTACCTCGCCGACGTGCTCGACCCGTTCGTGAAGGCCAACCGGTACGAGGGGCGGACCGTCGCGGTCCAGGCCGAGGCGGACGTGGCGGGCCTGTGGTACCGACGCGACGTGCTCTCCTCCGCCCGCATCGAGCCGCCGCGAACCTGGGCCGAGCTCTCCGCGGCCGGTCACACCCTGCTGCGCCGGGGGCTTCCACAGCCGCTCGCGCTTCCCGGGGGCTCCCGCGGAGGAGAGACCACAACGTACTGCCTGCTCGGCATCCAGGCCGCGAACGGTTCCGCGGTCATCGACGGTGGCGAGGTGGTCCTCGATTCGCCGGGGACGGTCGAGTGCCTGTCCTTCCTGCGCGCGCTGGCCGACGCCGGTGTCATGTCGGTCGACGCGGTGTCGTACGAGCACGACCGCGCGCCACGGATGCTCGCGCGCGACCAGGCGGCGCTGAGCATCGGCGGAAGCTACGAGATGCGCACGCTGGCCGCGGAGGCCGGGCTGGACGTCGACGAGGCATGGGAACACTTCGGCTTCGTCCGGCCGCCCCACGGTCCGCGTGGCGGCACGACACTGGCCGGCGGCATGGTGCACGGCATCTTCCGCCAGGCAAGCAACCCCCATCTCGCCATGCGGTTGCTGCAACGGCTGACGTCGCCGCACGCCCTGGCCCGGATGTCCCAGCGGACCGGCCAGATCGCCTCTCGCCGGTCCGCCGCCGCGCTGGCCTCGCGCGGCTCGGACTTCCTCTCGGCGACCGCGGCCATGCTCGACGGTGCCGTGGTGCGGCCCGCCACGCGGACCTATCCACGGGTGTCGACCCAACTCCAGGCGATGCTGGAAGC
>JBOGDU010000262.1:0-3165 GCA_050743145.1 Jiangellaceae bacterium
GATCGGGCGCGCGCGCACCGCCAGCACCTTGCGCCGCAGCCCCAACAGGCGTGAGCGCAGCCGCCGCGACACGCCCGACGTCCGAGCCGGCAAGGCGTCCGGGACACCCTCGCGCCCGGCATCGCGCGCCGCGCGCGCCGGCTCGGCCGCGAACTCCCGCGACGCGTACTCCCATCGGGCGAGCGAGCGACGGTACTCCTCCGCCTCGGAGAACCAGGGCTTGACCGCCGACAGCCGGTGCCGCCATCCGCTGACCGCCGCGCGATATGTCACGGGGGGACAGATGACCCGTACGTCACCGATCGACCGGTCTCCGGTGAGCCGCGGCCCGCCGATACCGACCGCGATCACGTCGAGGCCGAAGCCGGCCACCGTGTGCGCGTACTTCAGGACCCGCACGTCAGGGACGATGTCGTTTCCGGCCATCATCACCACACGTGGACGGTGCATCTCGGGCTTCTCGGTCCAGCGCTCACCCACGGCCGGCTCCGGTGAGGAACGGCGTCAACGCCGCCGCCGAACGCCTGCCGTCGTGGTTCTCACGCACGTAGGACGGTCCTGCTGCGGCGACGTCGCGAGCGGCGTCGCGGTCGTCGAGAAGCTTCTCGATCACTTCGGCCAGGGTCGCAGGTGTGGCCTCGACGACCGGTAGCTCCCGGCCGGTCGCCTGCTGCGCACGACGGCGCACGGCATCGCCGACGAAGCTCACCACCACCCGGCCGGCGGCCATCGCCTCGCACGCCGCCACACCGTAGATGCCCATCGTGAACTGGTCGATGACGATGTCGGCGTCCTTGTACACCGTGGGCATGTCGCTCGGTTGGACCCGCTCGATCCGGCGGTACGCGACGACGCCACGCCGGTCGAGATCTTCCATGATCGGGTCCACGAGCTGCGAACCCTTGAGCCTCCCCTTGCTCGGTGCGTGCGCGACGACCGGAACGCGTCGCTCCAGTGCCACCGTGTCGGTCGCCCAGGCGTCGACGTCGACGACACCAGGGCACCAGACCGCGCGCGGCGCGTAGTCGAGCAGGTCGAGCGTCGAGACGAACGTGTGGCCGTCGTAGGAGTTGAAGAGCTTGGCGTTGCGGACGGCCGTGCGCTCGAGGATGGGCACCGACTCCCACGAGGTGTCGTGGAACGGGGAGTCCGCGAACCGTCGAGCGTGCTGGCTCGGAATCCGGAGGTCCGATCCGTGCGACATGAGGGCCACGTCGAGGCCGGCTCGGCGCAGAATCCGGATCTCGCGGGCGCAGGTCGACCCGTATCGGGTGCCGAAGATGGGACGGCCGGCTTCGATCAGGACGTGGGTGTACGACGCCAGGACGTGCCGCTCCTGATCCTCCTGCCAGCGCTGTGACCTCGCGTACACGTCGATCGGAACCACATAGTCGGTCGGAAAGTCGAGCGCGCCGTCAGAGAACGCGTACGCCTCGGCCCCGACACCAGGGACGCCACGCTCCGCCGCACGCGCCCATTGCCATCCCTGGCCCGCGAAGTTCGCAGGCCCGATCAGGAGCCGGATCGGGGTGGCCGGCACGGGGGGCCGCTCGGGCAGTTCGTCCGGCTCGACGAACGGTGCCCGGGGAGCCAGAGCACGCCTGAGGCGGTACGGCAGAGCGTTCTTGACCAGCCGGAACGCCGCCCGCACCGGTGTGGGCAGGCGGTCGCTGTAGACGATGAGAGGGCGGACGGTTCCGCGTACGACTGCCATCGCCGACGCCCTCGCCCTGGCCGGGAGCCGGTTAGCCATGATGCTCCTTGGCCAATGCCGCCAACTCCCGTGCCAGCTCGTCGTACGGCGTCTCGCTGCCGAGGAAGCCCGCGCTCCACTCACGCGCCGCGTCCCGCATCCCGGCCAACTGTGCACCGCCGTCCGTACCCCAGTGCCGGAGCAGAGCGCCGGTTTCCGCGGCGTCCCTCACGACCATGCCGCCGCCGGACTCGGCCAACAAGCTGACGACGCGGGGCAGCGGCGACGCCACGACGGCCATCCCCGCCGCGAGGTACTCGTAGACCTTGGCCGGCACGGCGGCACGGAAGGCGGGGGTGTCCTCCAGCAGCGCGAGCCCGACAGACGCGCCGTCCGCGATTCGCCACGCCTGCATAGGAGGTTGCCTACCGTGCAGCCGTACCCTGGCGCCGACGTCCGTCCGGGCCAGGCGGTCCTGGAGCCAGGCGGTGTCCTCTCGGCTCACCGGGCCGATGATGTCCAGCGTCCATCCCGGTGCCAGCGCCACCGCTTCGACCATCGACGTCAGGCCGCGGGAACGCCGCACGTCACCCACGTAGACGGCACGGAGGCTGGGCTCATGCCTGGCATCAGGCGCGGCCGGCTCGGCCATCAGCCGCAGGTCAGGCAGGTTGCGGACGACCACGCGTCGGCGGCATGCCGACTCTGGCGGCGGGAGGTGTCCATCGGCCACGACCGTCAGGTCGGCCCGCCTGGCGACCGCCGTCGCGAGCCGTACCAGGCGGCCGGCGATTCGGCCGCGCAGGCCGGTCGCCCACGCGCGGTCGCGCAGCAACGCCGCATAGTCCTCGTGGACGTCGACGACCAGGGCCCGGTTCCGCGCACGACGGACGGGTCCGGCGCCGACCGCGGCGTCAGGGTCGAGGGTGAGCAGAACGGCTCCCCGGGCACGCCACGGAAGCGTCAGCGCTCGCAGCAACCGGCGGCCGAGCCCGGCGCGCGGCCAGGTTCGGACCGCGGACCCCTCGGGTCCGTCGGGCGCAGTGCCCGTACCCAACACCTCGACTGTCAAGCCTGACCGCACGGCCGCCCCGACGATTCGGTGGAGACGCGCATCGGCGACATCATGGCCCGACGTGACGACGCTGACGTCGTAGCTGACGGTGGACACGCCTGCCTGCTAGAGGTCCTCGAGCGTGAAGGCATTCTCGCCGACTTTGAGGAACCTGTTGTACTGCTCGATCACCTTCGGAGTGTCGTCGTGCATCATCAGCTTGCCCTTGTGCAGCCAAATGGTGTGCGAGCACAGGTCTTTCACGCTGCCCATGGCGTGGCTCACCAGGCACATCGTGCTGGCGTGCTCCATCAGCGACTTCATCTTGTCGGCCGCCTTCTGCTTGAAGCTCGCGTCGCCGGCCGACAGGGCCTCGTCGATCAGCAGGATGTCCGGGTTCATGTGGACGGACACAGAG
>JBOGDU010000263.1:0-4655 GCA_050743145.1 Jiangellaceae bacterium
GTCTCCAGCGCCGAGGCACGCGTCGACGTCGCCGCCGCCTGGGGAGTCGAGCACGTGCCGTGGCGGCCCGGCCGCGACACCGCCGCCATGGTCGCCGCACTCGCCGACGGCGAGTTGGCCGGGGCGCTGGTCGGCGGCGTGGAGGCAGCCGACCTCCCCGACCCGGCCGCGGCGCTCGGGGCGTTGTCGGCGGCGCAGTTCGTGGTGAGCCTCGAGGTCCGGACCAGCGACATCACAGCGCTGGCCGACGTCGTGCTGCCTGTGGCACCGGTCGTCGAGAAGGCCGGCACCTTCGTCAACTGGGAGGGCCGCGAACGCCCGTTCCCGATCGTCCTGGCCGACACCGGGGCCATCCCCGACGTCCGGGTCCTGTCCGCCCTGGCCGACGAGTTCGACGTCCCGCTCGGCCTACCGACCGTCGAGGCAGCGCGCTCTGAGTTCGCCGAGCTCGGCCGATGGGACGGTGCCCGGGCCGGGGCGCCGACGACCGCCGCCGTGGAGCCGGCGAACCCGGGCCCGGGTGAGGCCGTCCTGGCCACCTGGCGGCTCCTGCTCGACGCCGGACGCCTGCAGGACGGCGAGCCTCACCTGGCCGGCACGGCTCGTGGGCCGGTCGCCCGGCTGTCGGCCGCTACTGCCGAGGAGTCCGGCGTCCCGGACGGCGGGCTGCTCACGGTCGGCACCCCGCACGGGTCGGTAACACTGCCGTTGGAGGTCACCGAGATGCCCGACCGCGTGGTCTGGGTGCCGCAGAACTCGCCGGGATGTCGGGTCCAACTCGACCTCGGCACGGCCGCGGGGACGGTCGTGACGCTCGCGGCCGCCGGGCCCGATGCCGTTGACGCCGACGAGCTCCCCGGAGGTGTCGTGTGACCTCGCTCGGCCAGATCGCCGCGCAGGCCTCCGACCAGATCGAGGGCTTCGGCGACGACCCGTGGTGGCTGGTTCTGCTCAAGGCCGTCGCCATCTTCGCCCTGCTGCTCGGGCTGACGCTGTTCAACATCGTGTTCGAGCGCAAGGTGGTCGCGCGCATGCAGCACCGCGTGGGACCGAACCGCACCGGGCCGTGGGGCACGCTGCAGAGCCTGGCCGACGGCATGAAGCTGATCTTCAAGGAGACGATCACGCCCAAGGGGGTCGACCGCGTCGTCTACCTGCTGGCGCCGGTCATCGCGGCGATCCCGGCCTTCCTGATCTTCGCGGTGATCCCGATGGGCCCGGAGGTCTCGATCTTCGGGCAGGTGACCCGGCTACAACTCACCGACCTGTCCGTCGCGGTGCTGTTCGTCCTGGCCGTCGCCTCGGTCGGCGTCTACGGGATCGTGCTGGGCGGATGGGCGAGCGGTTCGACCTATCCGTTGCTCGGCGGTGTCCGCTCGTCGGCGCAGGTGATCTCGTACGAGATCGCGATGGGCCTGTCGTTCGTCGCGGTGTTCCTGTTCGCGGGCTCGATGTCGACCTCGCAGATCGTCGCCGCGCAGGAGCGGTTCTGGTATGCGGTGATCCTGCTGCCCTCGTTCGTCGTCTACCTGATCTCGATGGTCGGCGAGACGAACCGCGCCCCGTTCGACCTCCCCGAGGCCGAGGGCGAGCTGGTGGCGGGCTTCATGACCGAGTACTCGTCGGTCAAGTACATGATGTTCTTCCTCGCCGAGTACATCAACATGGTCAACGTCGCCGCACTCGCCACGACGCTGTTCCTCGGCGGTTGGCGGGCGCCGTGGCCGGTCTCCGCCATCGGCGACGGCTATTTCAACACCGGCTGGTGGCCGCTGTTGTGGTTCCTGGCCAAGGTGATCCTGCTGATCTTCGTCTTCGTCTGGCTGCGGGGCACACTGCCCAGGCTGCGCTACGACCAGTTCATGAAGCTCGGCTGGAAGATCCTGATCCCAGGCTCCGTCGCCTGGATCCTGCTCGTCGCGGCGATGCGCCTTGCCTTCAACGAAGGCATCGAGCGGCGCGACATCCTGATCTGGGGCGGTGCGGTCGTCGCGGTGATGCTCGTCGTCAGTTTGATCATCCCGGAGAAGAAGAAGCCTGACGTCGCCGAAGCCGAGACGGCCCGACCCGAACCGTTCGACCCTCTCGCCGGCGGCCACCCGGTGCCGCCGATGCCCGGCCAGCGGCTGGAGCCGCCGGTGGCAACAGGCGCCAGGGTGGGTGATCCGTCACCCGGCGACGGCTCCGACCCGCAGAGCAACGGCCCCGAGGAGGGCACCGGTGCCTGACTTTCTCGACCCGATCGCCGGCTTCGGCGTCACCTTCCGGACGATGTTCCGCACGGTGGTCACCGAGCAGTACCCCGAGCAGCGGCACCCGGTGGCGCCGCGGTTCCACGGTAGACACCAGCTCAACCGGCATCCCGACGGCCTGGAGAAGTGCATCGGCTGCGAACTGTGCGCGTGGGCGTGCCCGGCCGACGCCATCTACGTCGAGGGTGCGGCCAACACCGAACAGGAGCGGTTCTCGCCGGGCGAGCGCTACGGCCGCGTCTACCAGATCAATTACCTGCGCTGCATACTCTGCGGGCTCTGCATCGAGGCGTGCCCGACCCGGGCGCTGACCATGACCAACGAGTACGAGCTCGCCGACGACAGCCGCGAGAGCCTGATCTACGAGAAGCAGGACCTGCTGGCCCCGATCCTGCCCGGCATGGAGGAGCCGCCGCATCCGATGCGGTTGGGCGACACCGAGCGCGACTACTACCTGCGATCGGGATCGGGCCTGCGGTCCAGGACCGCCGCCACCGTTGATCAGGGCAACGCGGGGGTTCAGCGGACCGAATCCGCCCCACTCCTCCATGATCAACAGGGCGTGAGGGAGAGCGAGTCGTGAACGTCGAGGTCCCGGCGACGGCCACCCAGGTCCTCGCTCAGGCCGCAGAGACCGGCAGTCACACCGGCGAGACGGTGCTGTTCTGGCTCGTGGGCCCGATCGCCGTGCTGGCCGCGCTCGGACTGGTGATTTCGCGCAAGGCCGTCCACGGCGCGATGTTCGTCGCGGTGACGATGATCTGCCTGGCGGTCCTCTACATCGCGCTGGAGGCGCCGTTCCTGGGCGTCGTCCAGATCGTCGTCTACACCGGCGCGATCATGATGCTGTTCCTGTTCGTGATCATGCTTGTCGGTGTCGACGCCAGCGACTCGCGGGTCGAGACGATCCGGGGTCAGCGGGTGGCCGCCGTGCTCGCCGGCATCGGGCTGGGCATCCTGCTCATCGCCGTCGTGGGCAACGCGCTCGTGCCGCCGCCGGCCGGGCTGGCCGAAGCCACACCCGACGGCAACGTCCCGGGCATCGCCGACCTCATCTTCTCCCGGTATGTGTGGGCATTCGAGGTCACCAGCGCGCTGCTGATCACGGCGGCCTTGGGCGCCATGGTGCTGACTCACCGTGAGCGGCTGTTCGGGCGGCCGAGTCAACGTGAGCTGTCCGAGGACCGCTTCCGGGCCGGTGGGATGGTCGCGGCGCCGCTGCCGAGCCCGGGCGTGTACGCCCGACACAACGCCATCGACACGCCTGCGCTGCTGCCCGACGGGACCCCGAGCGAGCTGTCGATCTCGAAGGTCATCGTCGCGCGCGGCGCCGTTCGAACCACCGAGGAGAGCGCCCTCGACGTGTCGCGGTTGGAGCGGCAGGTGGACGAGCTCACCGGTGAGCAGCCCGACGGCGGAGAGGAGGAGCGGACATGAGCCCGACGCCGTACCTCGTGGTCTCCGCGATGCTGTTCACCATCGGCGGTGCCGGCGTGTTGCTCCGGCGCAATGCGCTGATCGCCTTCATGAGCGTCGAGTTGATGCTCAACGCGTGCAACCTGGCCTTTGTCACCTTCGCCCGGATGCACGGCAACCTCGACGGTCAGATCGTCGCCTTCTTCGTCATGGTCGTCGCGGCCGCCGAGGTGGTCGTCGGCCTGGCGATCATCGTGACGATCTTCCGGACTCGCAGGTCCGCGTCGGTCGACGACGCCAGCCTGCTCAAGCTCTGACGTGGTGAGGGAACCGTGACATTCGTGTCCACGCTCGGTGCTCAGGCCGCCGAGCAGATGCCCGGTGCCGCAGAGGGCGTCTTCTCGGCGACCTGGCTGCTCATCGCGTTGCCGTTGCTGGGCGCCGCAGTGCTCCTGCTGGGTGGGCGCCGGTTGCGGGACGTCGCGCCCGTGTTGGGCTGCGTGGGACCCGCCGCGGCTTTCGTGGTCGCGGTCGTCCTGTTCACGGCGATGCTTGGCCGCGGTCATGACGAGCGCGCCGTCTCGGTGCCGCTGTGGGACTGGTTCTCGGTGGGCGGCTACGAGGTCTCGGTCGGGCTGCTGCTGGACCAGCTGTCGATGGCGTTCGTCCTGCTCGTCACCGGCATCGGCTCGCTCATCCACGTCTACTCGATCGGCTACATGGCCGAGGACGAGAACCGGCAGCGGTTCTTCGGTTACCTCAACCTGTTCGTCGCGGCCATGCTCCTGCTGGTCCTGGCCGACGACTACCTGATCCTGTACGTGGGCTGGGAGGGTGTCGGCCTGGCGTCGTACCTGCTGATCGGGTTCTGGCAGCACCGGCCCGCGGCGGCGGTCGCCGCCAAGAAGGCATTCGTCGTGAACCGGGTCGGCGACTTCGGCATGTCCCTGGCAGTGATGTCGATGTTCGTCGTGTTCGGCACCACCG
>JBOGDU010000264.1:0-2901 GCA_050743145.1 Jiangellaceae bacterium
GTGTACCAGACGATTGACGAGGCAAAGATAGGGCGATCTTGAAGCGCCGTCGAGAGTTCCCGCGGAGGAACTGCCGGGTTACCGTCGGGTATGACATATGAGGTCGAGAAGAGCGACGAGGAGTGGCGCGGCGAGCTGTCACCGGCGGAGTACCACGTGCTTCGTGAAGCCGGCACGGAGCGCCCCGGGTCCAGCCCACTGGAGGCGCCCGACGACGAGCCGTACGCCTATTCGTGCCGGGCCTGCGGAGCTGAACTGTTCCGCAGCGCGACGAAGTTCGACTCGCACTGCGGGTGGCCGTCGTTCTACGCACCGCTGGCCGAGGACCGGGTCGAGTACATCAGCGACCGGTCGATGGGCGTGGAGCGCACGGAAGTGCGGTGCGCGCGCTGCGGATCCCATCTGGGGCACGTCTTCTCCGGCGAGGGCTACGGGACGCCGACCGACCTGCGGTACTGCATCAACGGGATCGCCCTGAGCCGCACGGCACAGGCTCTCTCCGGCGAGGCCGGCGGGTAGGAGCGCGCCCGCAGGACAGCAAGCGGACGCCGGCGAACGCTCGGTGACGTCGAGATCAGAGCGGGTACGGGCCGAAGCGCCCCCAGGCCACGATCGCCGCGAGGGCGAAAAGCACGCCGGTGATGGCCACACCCGCTGGCTCACGTCGCCGGACGTGCGTCGCCATCGCGCCGAGCATGATCACCGCGAGCCCGGTCGCCGCGATCGGGGTCAGGATCGGCGCGATGCCGGTGAGGGCCGGCAGGACGACGCCGAGCCCGCCGGCGAGTTCCATCGTCCCGATGAACTTCAGCGTCGGCGCCGAGAAGTCCTCGACCCACGGCAGTCTCTCGAGCAGGCGTTGCCTGGGCTGGCCGGCATGCATCAGCCCGGCGGCCACGAAGGCCACTCCCAGCAGCACCTGCAACACCCACAGGAATGCGTTCATCTTTCCTCCGTCGGACGCCCCCGTCGTGGCACCAGCCATGATGGGCGGATGACCGAGGCAGCAACCGTACAAACGGCAACTTTCGCCGATCTCGACGCCCGTACCCTGTACGAGCTGCTGCGCCTGCGGGTCGACATCTTCGTCGTGGAGCAGCATTGCGCGTACCGCGAGCTGGACGGGCGCGACACCGAGCCCGACGCCCTGCACGTCTGGCTGGCCGACGAGCAGGCACGGCCGCTGGGTTACCTGCGGATCCTGTCCGACCCGGACAGGGTGGCCAGGATCGGACGCGTGGCGGTGGCCGAAGCGGCCCGCGGTGCCGGCCTCGCCCGGCGGCTCATGCGCACGGCCCTCGACCACGTTGGCGACCGGCCGTGCGTGCTGGACGCACAGGCCGGTCTGGTGGGCTTCTACGCCGGGCTCGGCTTCGTCGTCAACGGCCCCGAGTACCTCGAGGACGGGATCCCGCACGTCCCGATGCGCCGCGACGCAGGGTGAGCCCCGCCGGCAGGGCGTTTCCTTCCCGACTTGTGGCGGGTTGGACACGCCTCAGATGTCCACGACACGTTGCGAACCCGCCACAAGATGGTGCTAGGGGAGGGCTGCGACGAGCTCTTCCACGGGCTTGCGGCGGCCAGTGTAGAACGGCACCTCCTCGCGGACGTGCCGACGCGCCGCCGACCCGCGCAGGTGGCGCATCAGGTCGACGATGCGATGGAGCTCGTCGGCCTCGAAGGCGAGGATCCACTCGTAGTCGCCGAGCGCGAACGACGCGACGGTGTTGGCCCGTACGTCGGGATAGTCGCGCGCCATCATGCCGTGCTCGGCGAGCATTGCCCGGCGCTCGGCGTCGGGCAGGAGGTACCACTCGTAGGAGCGCACGAACGGGTAGACGCACACGTAGGCACGCGGCTCCTCCCCGGCCAGGAAGGCCGGCACGTGACTCTTGTTGAACTCGGCCGGGCGGTGCAGCGCCGCCTGCGACCACACCGGCTCGCACCTGCGGCCCAGGGTCGTCCGCCGGAACCGGTGGTAGGCCTCCTGCAGGTCGTCGGCGGACGCTGCGTGCCACCAGATCAACAGGTCGGCGTCGGCCCGCAGCCCGCCGACGTCGTAGGTGCCACGCACGACGACGTCCTTCCCGGCCAGCTCGTCGAACAGCCCGGCCACCTCGGCGGCCAGCTGTGCCCGCTCGGCCTCGCCCAGCGGATCGCGCAGCCGGAACACCGACCACATCGTGTACCGGACCATGTCGTTGAGGTCGCGGGCCTTGGGCCGTGCCGCCGGGTCGTTCATGCCTCCGATACTGGCACGAGGCCGAGCCCGTCGAGGATGCCGGCTGCCGCCCTCCTCGCATCCGCGACACATGCCGCGATTCCGACGCCGTCATAGGCCGCGCCGCACAGGGCGAGGCCGGGCACTGCGGCGACGGCGCCCGCCACCCGCGACATCCGCTCTACGTGGCCGACTGCGTACTGCGGCAGGGCGCCGCCCCAGCGCGTCACCCTCGAATCCACGGGCCGGCCGCTGACGCCCAGCGCCTCGGCGAGATCGGCGAGTACGAGGCCGATCAGCTCGCCGTCCTCCCGCTGGAGATCGGCCACCGACCGGTGCCGGCCGACGGAAGCCCGCAGCACCACGAGGTCACCGACCGCCGCGCCCAGCCACGGCCACTTGACCGAGGACAGCGTCACAGCCTTGGTGACGCGGCCGTCGACCGGCGGCACCAGGAAGCCGGACGACTCCGGAACGGCCGGAAACGCCGAGCGGGGCAACGCGATTGTCACCACGGCGACGCTGGCGTACTCGAGTCCCGCCAGCTCGGTGGCCGCGACCGGCGCGACGTCACGGAGCAGGCGCGCCGTCGGCGTGGCCGGCACCGCCACGAGCACCGCGTCGGCGTCGACGGCCTCCGGCCGGGCCGCCGGACCGGACTCGACCCGCCACCCACGCGG
>JBOGDU010000265.1:0-4392 GCA_050743145.1 Jiangellaceae bacterium
CCGGTCCTCCTCCGCAGACGCGTGTATCTGCCGGCCGGCCTGGTGCTCTCCTAACCGACGGGTTCGTTGGGGGAAGCGGGGCTCGACATGCCTCTGACCGAGCAAGAGTGGACTCTGGTCCGCTGCCTCGTCGTCGACCATCTGGTCGCGACGGCGAACCCGTACGCCGTTCTGCAGGACTACTTCCCCGACTACGTCGACATGTGGCCGGTCACGCAGGTGGCCAGCGAGAACGCCGACACCGTGGTCAACGAGGCCAAGGTGGCAAGCCTGACGGACACGTCGCCGCTGTCGATCCAGCTGCTCGAGACACTGTCCAAGCTCGACACGATCAAGGTGCTGCCCGATATCGACAAGGTGACCGTCTACCTTCAGCGCCTCCGGGCCGAGAAGGCGGCGCTTGTCCAGGACGACCCGTTCTCGGCCTGCATCCTCCCAGGATCCGGTGAGGTGTTCATCAACCGTGTCCAGCTGCGTGCCTCGGTTCGGCTGCTGGTCGACCCGCCAGACGGTATCCCCGAGCCGCTCGTGCTCCGCGTCAGCGGTGAACGCAGCGCCGGCAAGTCCTACACGTTCTCCCTCCTCCAGCACCTCTCGGACCGGTGCGGCATCCAGCCGGCGAAGGTCATCGTCGGCAAGACGAGCACGGCCGCGGACGTCCTGCGTGACTTCGCCGTCCGGGTGGCGGCACCCGGTGCGCGGCCCGATCCCGTCGACGACCCGGCGAAGCGGCTGCGCTACTGGGCTCTGTGGTTGGTGGAGCAGGCCAGGCGATCATCGCCCACGCGACCGTGGTGGTTCGTGATCGACCAGTGCAACGACCTCGAACCGACATCGGAGGTGGTCGAGCTGATCGCCCAGCTGGCGATCGCCATCGCGGAGGCGACACCTCATCCCTCCGAACGCCGGCCGCGGCTGGTGCTGCTCGGCTACGGAGAGGATTTCGCCGACCTGCCGGTGCCGCGCAAGCAGGTCCACCCAGACCAGGTTCGCCGGGCCAGCGAAGCGGACGTCAAGACGTTCTTCGCCCAGTACTTCCGGGAAGCGGCGAAACGCACACAGAGTGCGGAGACCATCGACGAGACGTTGCTCGGGCAGCACGTCGCCATCGCCGCCGAGCAGGTGCTCCGCGAGGCCGCCGACGCGGAGCAGGCCGGCCGCTCGTACATGCTCGCGCTGTCCAGGGCGGCCGAGGGGGCCGTCGATGTCTTCGCCGCTTGACCGGTCCCCGGACGATTTCGCCGCCCGCCTGCGCGAGCGGCTACAAGCCCAGCGGTCCGCCGACGCCGACCTGGCCGCGGACCGCGTGGAGTACCGCAAGGCCGCGGCACTGCTGACCAGCTTCGACCCAAGGCTGCTCAGACGCCCCGGCGACGAGTCCGTCGGTGGCGCGGTCCTCCAGCTCGTCGACGACTGCGAGACGCGCGGCGGGCGCTCCGGGCCGGCCTGGTCGCTGCGTCCCGACATCCGTGAGCAGGCGCTGCGGTCGCTGTCCGGGCCCGACGAAGCGCTGCGCATGCTGGAGGCGAACGTCCATGCGGGTCCCGAGCTCAGCACCGAGCGAGCCGCCCTCACCTACCTGCGAGGCCAGCCACCCGATGTCGAGAGTGCTGACGTCGACACGCTGTGCCATGTCCGGGAGGCGGTCGGCTGGCTCTCGCTCGTTCCGAGGATGACCGCACTTCCTGCGGAGGACGACCTCGCGCGGCTGCTGGAGAGCCGCAGGCTGCTGGAACCGCTGAAGTCGCTGTTGCGCCACCAGTTCGAGGGACGGACCCGGGAGTTGGAGCGCCTTCGCGCCCACGTCGGCCTCCTCGCCGCGACGACGTGGCGCGGACGAGTCACCGGATACCGCCGAACGCTGTCCGGGCGGGCCGGACGGGACCGTACACCGCTGCCGCTCGTCGTGTTCGGCCCTGGCGGCATCGGCAAGAGCACGCTCGTCGCTCGCTTCCTGCTCGACCATGTGGACGGTCGCGAGTCGGACTTCCCGTTCACTTACGTGGACTTCGAGCGGGCCACCGTTTCGATACACGAGCCCATGACGATGATCGAGGAGATGGCCCGTCAGCTCGCCGTTCAGTATCCCCGCCACGCTCAGGACTTCTCCGCGTTGGCGGCTCGGTGCCGGGACGCCGCCCGCCGACACCGTGACGATCAGGCCGAGACCGACGAGTGGCAGGCGATCGCGACGACGCGAACACTCGGCCGTGGGGTTCACTACCAACTCCATACGAGCGCGCGTGACGAGGACGCCCGCGCTGCGGCCGAACTCGGGATGGCGGTCCGGATCGCGACCGAGACGACACCCGAGAACAGCCCGCCGTTCCTCATCGTCCTGGACTCGTTCGAGGAGGCGCAGTACCGCGCGTCACCGGTGCTCGACCGCCTGTGGGCGATGCTCAATGCGCTGACCGGCATCTATCCAGACACCCGGGTCGTGGTCGCCGGCCGAGCGCCGGTCGCGCACGCCAACGTCGACGTCGACGAAATCCCCACCGTCGAACTCGGGGAACTCGACGCTGAGGCCGCCGTGAACTTCCTGGCCTCGCGGGGCATCGCCGCCCCGGTCGCCCGCGCCATCGTCGAACGCATCGGAGGCAGTCCGCTGAGCCTGCATCTCGCGGCGACCGTCGCGCTCCGCATGGATATGGCAGGCGACTCCGGCGAATGGATCCGGACGGTCCCGGCGCGGCGGCGCCGGCTGCTGGGGACGGTCGACGACATGCTCATCCAGGGCGTCCTGTACGACCGGCTGCTCAAGCACATCACCAACGGCGATGTGCGCCGCCTCGCTCACCCCGGTCTGGTGCTCCGCCGGGTCACTCCGGAGATCATCCGCGACGTCCTCGCTCCCCATTGCGGTGTTTCCGTCCCGGATCTGGATCGAGCGCGCGAGCTGTTCGCGGAGATGGCCAGGGAACTCGACCTGGTCGACCTGGTGGCACCGGACGTCCTGCAACACCGACCAGACGTCCGCCGGGTCATGCTTCGCCTGCTGGAGAAGGACAAGACGTCCGTGAGCCGGGCTGTGGAGCTCAGCGCTGTCGATCACTACGCAAGATCCGACGACCCTAAAGACCGCGCCGAGGAGATCTACCACCGCCTCCGTCTCGCCGACGACCTGCAGGCAGTCAAGCAGCACTGGATGCCCGCGGCGGCGCTGTACCTCGGCAACGTCGATGCCGAGTTGCCGCCGCGGAGCGCCAGGCTGCTCGCCCGGCTGCGCCAGGACGTCCCGGACGACCTCGTCGACGAGGCCGACCAGCTCGAGTGGGAGCGGACGACGGCGGCCGAGGTCGAGAACCTGCTGGCCCAGGGATACGTCGAGCACGCCCTGAAGAGGCTGGATGCGCGCCGGCCATGGACCACCTGCAGCCCTCTGCATGCCCTTCTCGTCGACGCGCTGATCCGCAGCGGCAGGGTGACCGAAGCCCAGCAGACCGTGTCGGATGCACTCGACGAGCCGGGCGTGGACCGGTGTGGCGACGCCTACTTCGAACTGCTGCTGGTTTCCGCCCAGGCCTCGGCGGCGGCCGGGAACTCCGAAGCGGCCGACACCGACCTGCAGCTGGCCGAACGGGTCGCGACCAGCCTCGGCCGAGACCTCGACGCGCTCGGAGCGATGCTCCAACGTGCTCAGCTGCATGGATCGATGCAGAGCCCGGACGAGGAGGCGGCGGACGCGGCGCTGGCCCGCCGGATCGAGTCCATGCCCGAGAAGACCCTGGCCAGCCGGCCGATGCTGTTCCGGGCCATCGCCGCCGAGGTGGGCGAGCGCGCACCCCGAGTGCTGGCGCACGCCCTCGACGTAGTGGGTTTGCCGTCGAGTTCCGATCGGCCACTGACCACCCTGGCGGAGTCGATAGCGGGCTCGCTCGCGGCCAAGCCGGCCGTTGCGGAGGCGCTGCGGCGACTGGGCCGTACCGTCGAGCTCCCGGAGCTCGAGGACGACGCGAAGGCCCCAGAGGTGCTGGGCGTGCTGAAGGAGGCCCGTCGTACCGGGACTCTCGAACGTCTGGCCAAGGAGCTGCTCACGATCAGCGACGACAGCGGTCGGCTCAGGTCCGGGATCGCGGCGGCGATGTCGAGCACGCCCGCGACATTCGAGCCGATGCCCGGGATGGCAGCTCCGCCCGCGCCGGGCGGTCGCACCACGCCGACGAGGGGACGGGCCGATGGCGACCTACCTCGACCCTGACCGGCTCGACGACGTACGCGCGGCCGCGATCGCGTCCTTCGCCGACCCACAAGCGCGCCCGCTGCTGTTCGAGGGCGTCCTTCCCGGCTATGTGGCGACCCTGCCGTACCTGCAGTCTCCGGCGCTTCAGATCACGTCGGACCTGATGAAGATGAACGGGGTCGAGCGACTGGTCGACGGATCGGTCCCGC
>JBOGDU010000266.1:0-16300 GCA_050743145.1 Jiangellaceae bacterium
CCGCGAGGAGCGCAATGCTCGCCGTCACCCGATACCGCATCGCTCCTGCCGGCGCAGCGTCGTTCCTGGCTCAGGCGCGGGCCGCATTGGCAGTGCTCGCGGCACGCCCGGGTTGGCGAACGGGACAGGTCGGGCGAGCAATCGACGACCCGACGCTGTGGGTGCTGACCAGCGAGTGGGACGATGTCGGGTCGTACCGTCGGGCGCTGTCGGACAACGAGGTGAGGCTCAATGCGGTCCCTCTGCTCGCTGGGGCGATCGACGAGCCCACAGCGTTCGAGGTGCTGACCGACGTCGACGGCCCAGGCTCTGCCGTGGCCGTCGACGCGGGGCACGTCGCCGTCGGCGAGGCCGCCGCCCCGGCCGTCCCGACCGACCTCGACTGAGGAGCACGGTCACCGCACGGCCGAGTCCTGCGTGGTCCGCCGCGCTTCGCCGGACACTGCTTCGCCCCGATCACGCGTCCACAAAACGGGCGGACCGTGCGCGCGGGCGTGCGCGAGCGGGGCAAAGCACCTGTTGATCACGGTCGAGCGGTCCCCGCCGGCCTGCACAGGCCTTGTCGGGCCGCCAATCCCCGGCTCGTCGGAGACGGCGTGCATGCGCCGAACTGCTACCCCAGGGGCGGCTGCGCCAGTCGCGCCCGTTCGAGCGCCTGCTCGGGGAACCACACGCCCGCGGGTGGATCGGCGTGTCCGCGGACCGGGTCGATGCCGCCGCCCGGCGCCCAGCGTGTGCACTCGCCGTCGGACTCGCCGGGGATCTTGACCCACAGGTAGGCGTCGATCAGTGGGCTGGACGTCGCGCTCGTCGGGCGAAGACCCAACCCTCGATCCGGCGGGTTGCACCAGTCCTGCGGGTCGCCCGGTGGGTGGTTCGCCGGCGGCGTCCACGGCCCCAGGCCGTTGCGGCTGGTGTCGACCACGAAGTGCGTCGCCTCCGCCGCCGTCGGGAACGCGAGCCCGGCGTCGGCGTATTGCTGCACGTACTGCTGGTCGGTGAGCACCCAGGTGTCGAAGTCGGCCGGGTTCGCGGGGAAGTACTGGCTGCCGCACCACGCGACGTTCCACCAGTCGCGCTGCTCGGCCAGGTAGAGGCACAGGGAGGTCCAGGTGCCGTACTTCTCCAGCTTCCGCTGCTCCTGGTAGTTCGACACGTTGACGAAGAAGCCGTCGGCCCGTTCCACTCCTGCCTTGATCAGCCGGTCGGAAAGGTCGCCGACCCCGAGCCAGCCGCTGTGCGTGCCGTCGAGGTAGACCGCGGCGTTGGGCTGCTCCTTGATCCGGTCGACGGCGGCGTTGAGTTCGGTGAACCGTGCGGCGGCCAGCGAGGCGTCGCCTCCCGCGGGTTGGCACCACTCGAGGTCGCCGTTGATGGTCGTGTACCACGGGATGATGCCGAGGCCGTCGGGCTCGAGGATCACGATCACCTCGGCCTTGCCGATGCCGGCGGCGAAGCCCTCGATCCACGCCAGGTACTCGTCGGTGCCGGACGCCCCACCCGCCGAGAACTGCGAGCAGTCGCGGTACGGGATGTTGTAGACGACCAGCACCGGTACCGACTTCTTGGCCTTCGCCCGGTTGACGGTGTTGCGGACGTCCTGCTGGACCTGCGTCGGAGTGCCGCCCTCGAACCAGACCGCCTGGGGCGTGTCGACCATCGCTTTGATCAGGGCGGCGTCGTCCTTGTTGCCTTCGGACTTCAGTTCGGCAATCTGCTGGACTGCTTCGCGGTTGGGCTTCGGCACGTAGAACTGCGTGTCGTCCGCGGCTGCGGAGGGCGCGGCGACCAGAGCCGCACCGAGCACAGCCGTGACACCGGCCAGCGCAGCGATGTGCCGTCGAGACGTGCGAGTAGTCATTGCCGGCCTCCCGTTGCGCGGTCGGTACGGGGCCACCGAGAGCGAGCATCACAGGAGGCCACCGTGCGGGGCAAGACCTACGTGGGAACGCTCTCACATCGATCTCGACATGTGAGACAGCCGCCACCAATCGTCCTCGACTCCTCCGGTGATCATCGGCACTTCGGTTCCCCATGGGACCCGCAGTGCCGACGATCACAGGGGCTATCGGTCGCGATCGAGGTGATCGGCTGTCCGCCAGCCGGTAACCTTGGACACCGACTCGACCTCGCCGACCGCCAGCCGGATGGAGTGACCACCTCGTGGCCGCCGACAAGACCATCGACTCCCTCGTCTCGCTCGCCAAGCGCCGCGGCTTCGTGTACCCGACCGGAGAGATCTACGGCGGCACCCGCTCCGCCTGGGACTACGGTCCGCTGGGCGTCGAGCTCAAGGAGAACATCCGCCGCCAGTGGTGGCGGTCGACGGTGCAGACGCGCGACGACGTGGTCGGGCTCGATTCGGCCATCGTGCTGCCGCGTGAGGTGTGGGTGGCTTCTGGCCACGTCGACGCGTTCGTCGATCCGCTCACCGAGTGCCAGTCCTGCCATCGCCGGTACCGGGCCGACGACCTCGAGGACGCGTACGAGGCCAAGCACGGGCACGTCCCGGAGAACGGGCTGGACGACGTCAACTGTCCCAACTGCGGCGCCAAGGGCTCGTTCACCGAGCCGAGGATGTTCAACGGCCTGCTCAAGACGTTCCTCGGACCGGTCGACTCCGACGAAGGGCTGCACTACCTTCGCCCGGAGACGGCTCAGGGCATCTTCACCAACTTCCTGTCGGTCATGAACTCGTCGCGGCGTAAGCCGCCGTTCGGAATCGCGCAGGTGGGCAAGGCCTTCCGCAACGAGATCACGCCCGGCAACTTCATCTTCCGCACGCGCGAGTTCGAGCAGATGGAACTGGAGTTCTTCGTCGAGCCGGGTACCGACGAGGAGTGGCACGAGTACTGGCTCAAGCAGCGTTGGGACTGGTACGTCGAGCTGGGCATCTCGGCAGACAACCTGCGTTACTTCGAGCACCCGCAGGACAAGCTCTCGCATTACTCGAAGCGGACCGTTGACATCGAGTACCGCTACCGCTTCGGCGGTACCGAGTTCTCCGAGCTCGAGGGCATCGCCAACCGCACCGACTTCGACCTGTCCACCCACGCGAAGCACTCGGGCGCCGACCTGACCTACTTCGACCAGGAGAAGGGCGAGCGGTGGACGCCGTACGTCATCGAGCCGTCGGGAGGCCTGACCCGTTCGCTGCTCGCGTTCCTGCTCGACGCGTACGATGTCGACGAAGCTCCGAATGCCAAGGGTGGCGTCGACACACGCACGGTCATGCGGTTCGATCCGAGGCTCGCGCCGGTCAAGGCCGCCGTACTGCCGCTCTCGCGCAACGCCGACCTCTCGCCCAAGGCGCGTGACCTGGCAGCGGCCTTGCGCGGCCGCTGGAACGTCGAGTTCGACGACGCGGGTGCGATCGGCCGGCGCTACCGACGCCAGGACGAGATCGGCACGCCGTTCTGCGTGACCATCGACTTCGACACTCTCGACGACGACGCCGTGACCGTCCGTGAGCGAGATTCCATGAGCCAGGACCGGATCGGACTCGACCGGGTCGAGGCCTACCTGTCCGAGCGGCTGCCCCTCTGCTGAATGGGAGTGACGCCCGTGCCCGATGTCCGCGTGAACGGCTACGCCGTCGAGCGTGCCGGCGAGATCCTCACCGACAAGGCCGTCGACTTCGTCGCAGACCTCCAGCGTCGGTTCGGAGCGCGCCGGGACGATCTCCTGCGCCGGCGCATGGAGCGGCGCGACGAGATCGCCCGCAGCGGGCGGCTGGACTTCCTCACCGAGACCAGGCACGTGCGCGAAGGCGATTGGTCCGTCGCCGCCGCGCCGGCCGACCTCGTCGACCGTCGCACCGAGATCACCGGTCCCACCGAACGCAAGATGGCGATCAACGCGCTCAACTCGGGTGCCCGGGTGTGGCTGGCCGACCTCGAGGATGCCAACACCCCGCACTGGTCGAACGTCGTCGGCGGTCAGGTGAACCTGTACGACGCGGTTCGCGGCGAGATCGCGTACACGTCGCCCGAGGGCAAGCAGTACGCCCTTCGCGACGACGTGCGTCGGGCGACGATCGTGGTCCGGCCTCGGGGGTGGCACCTCGAGGAGCGGCACGTGCTCGTGGACGGCGCGCCGGTCGCCGGTGCGTTCGTCGACTTCGGCCTGTACTTCTTCCACAATGCCGCCGAGCTGCTGGCGCGGGCGAGCGGGCCGTACTTCTACCTGCCCAAGATGGAGAGTCACCTCGAGGCAAGGCTCTGGAACGACGTCTTCACCGTCGCCCAGCAGGAGGTGGGTATCCCGCACGGGTCGATCCGAGCGACCGTGTTGATCGAGACGATCAACGCCGCCTTCGAGATGGACGAGATCCTCTACGAGCTGCGCGACCACGCGTCGGGCCTCAACGCCGGCCGGTGGGACTACCTGTTCAGCATCATCAAGAACTTCCGCGACGCGGGGCCCTCGTTCGTCCTGCCCAACCGCGCCGACGTCACCATGACCGCGCCGATGATGCGCGCGTATACCGACCTGCTGGTCGCGACGTGCCACCGGCGGGGAGCATTCGCGATCGGCGGCATGGCGGCGTTCATTCCCAGCCGGCGGGACCCGGAGGTCAACGAGGTGGCGCTGGGCAAGGTCCGCGAGGACAAGCTGCGCGAGTCCGGCGACGGCTTCGACGGGTCGTGGGTCGCGCATCCCGACCTCGTCCCGGTCTGCACGGAGATCTTCGACGGGGCGCTCGGCGATCGGCCGAACCAGATCGACCGGCGCCGCGACGACGTTTCGGTGGGAGCAGACCAACTCCTGGACGTCGCTTCGGTGCCCGGTGCCCCGACGGGTGCAGGGCTCCGCACGAACATCGACGTGGGCCTGCGTTACCTGGAGGCGTGGCTGGGGGGGAACGGCGCCGTTGCCATCCACAACCTCATGGAGGACGCCGCGACCGCGGAGATCTCCCGGTCTCAGATCTGGCAGTGGGTGCACAACGGCGTCGTGCTCGACGACGGCCACGCCGTGACGCCGATGCTGGTCCGGACGGTCGCGGACGAGGTGCTCGCCTCGATCCGCACCGAGATCGGCGAGCAGGCGTTCGGAGCGGGCCGCTTCGCTGATGCCCGTGCCCTGTTCGAGCAGGTGGCGCTTGCCGACGAGTTCGTCGACTTCCTCACCCTGCCGGCGTACGAGTCGATCGACTGAGCGAAGGCCGGTGGGCGACGATGACGGCCGGAACCGGCGGAGTCCAGGACGACGAGTTCCTCTCCGGCCTGGAGGCCGGGCTCGCCGCGGCGGACGCACGCATCGCCCGCCTGTACCCGGGTGACTCCGGGAGTCGCCAACCCGTGCACACCATGTACGTGCCGGCCACCCGCTTCCACAGCGACCTGGCTCCGGCCTGGGGCGCGACGGCGCTGGAGGTCCTCGGCGATCACGGCGGTGGCCCGGCCGGCCTGGCCGCGGCGTTCGGCGTCGACGATCTCCCCGGGCTCCACGATCGCGTCGTCCGGAAGCTCGGCGACGAGCCGGTCGAGGACATGCGGATCGACTTCGAGGACGGCTACGGCGAGCCCGGCGACGCGGCCGAGGACGCCGAGGCGCTGTCCGCGGCACACGCGCTGGCCACGGCGCTGGACGCAGGCACGGCACCTCCGTTCGTCGGACTCCGATGCAAGAGCCTGGATCGCGCGACCCGGCGCCGCGGCGTCCGCACGGTCGACCTGTTCCTTGCCGCCCTGCTCGAACGGGCGGACCTGCCCGACGGGTTCGTGGTGACCCTGCCGAAGGTCGTCGCGATCGAGCAGGTCGCGGCGTTCGTCCGCGTACTTCAGCGGCTGGAGGAGGCGCACAGCCTTGCCGAGGGGCGGCTCCGGTTCGAGATCCAGGTGGAGACGCCGCAGTCGGTGCTGTCCGCCGACGGGCGGGTCGCGCTCCCGCGCCTCGTGTGGGCTGCCGAGGGCCGGTGCGTCGGCCTGCACTTCGGCACCTACGACTACAGCGCCGCGCTCGGGGTCGCGGCTGCGCACCAGAGCCTGGCCCACCCGGTCGCCGACTCGGCGAAGGCGCTGATGCAGATAGCTGCTGCCGGCACCGGCGTGCGGCTGTCCGACGGGTCCACGAACCTGCTCCCCGTGGGTGACGAGGCCGCCGTCCGGGCGGGCTGGCGCGAGCACGCGCGCCTGGTCCGTCGCTCCTTGGAGCGGGCGTTCTACCAGGGGTGGGACCTGCACCCTCACCAGTTGCCGAGCCGCTTCGTGGCCACGTTCGCGTTCTTCCGCGCCGGTCTGCCGGCGACGGCTGAGCGGTTGCGCGGCTACGTCGAGCGTCGTGCGGGCGGGGTCCTCGACGAGCCGGCAACGGCCCAGGCGCTTGCCGGCTTTCTGCTCCGGGGCCTCGCCTGCGGCGCTCTGGACGAGGACGAGGTGACGGCGGCCACGACACTGGACCCGCCCGCCCTGGAGGGTCTGGCCCGTCGTCGTCGCCCCCATGATCATGTCGACTTTGCTGCCCGTGGTGGCGGCAAAATCGACATGATCATGGGGGAGGGGGAAGGGGGGTCGAGCCCGCGTGCCGGTGCTTGACGTCGTGTTCCGGGCGCGCCGGATGGTGACGGCCACGGGCGAGATCGCCGCCTCCGTCGGTGTGCAGGGCGGCCGCATCGCGACGATCGAGCCGCTGGCGGCGGCGCTGACGGCCGACCTCGTCGTGGACATCGACGACGACGCGGTCCTGTTGCCCGGTCTGGTCGACACCCACGTCCACGTCAACGAGCCGGGTCGGACCGAGTGGGAGGGATTCGCCAGTGCCACCGCCGCTGCAGCGGCAGGCGGTGTCACCACAGTGATCGACATGCCGCTCAACAGCATCCCGGCGACGGTCGACGTCGATGCACTCGCGGCGAAGCGCGACGCAGCGGCCGGACAGTGCCACGTCGACGTCGGGTTCTGGGGCGGGGCAGTGCCGGCGAACCGTACGTCGCTGCGCGCGTTGTACGAGGCGGGTGTCTTCGGCTTCAAGTGCTTCCTCTCGCCCTCGGGGGTCGAGGAGTTCCCGCCGCTGAGCTACGTCGAGTTGAGGGAACACCTGCGGATCCTGAGCGACATCGGCGTGCCGATGCTCGTTCACGCGGAGGACCCGGAGGTGCTCAGCCAGGCGTCCGCGGCAGGTGGCCGACACTACGCGGACTTCCTGCACTCTCGTCCGCCCGAAGCCGAGAATCTGGCGATAGCGCGCATCGTCGAGGCGGCCCGGTCGGCGCGGGCTCGGACCCACATCGTGCACCTGTCGAGCGCCGACGCGCTGGCGACGATCCGCCGAGCCCGCGACGGTGGCGTGGCCGTCACCGCCGAGACATGCCCGCACTACCTCTGCTTCACCGCCGAGGAAGTACCCGACGGTGCGACGGTGTTCAAGTGCTGTCCACCGATCCGGGAGGCCGCCAACCGAGAGCTGCTCTGGGCAGGGGTCGCCGACGGAACGGTCGGCGCGGTCGTCTCCGACCACTCGCCCTGCACGCCGGAGCTCAAGCTCCTCGACGACGGCGACTTCTGCCTTGCGTGGGGAGGAATCGCCTCCGTCCAGGTGGGTCTGCCGGCGGTGTGGACGGAGGCCCGGAGGCGGGGATTCATGCTCAGTGACGTTGTCCGATGGATGGCCGAAGGACCGGCCACGCTCGCCGGGCTTCGTCGCAAGGGCCGCATCGAGGTCGGTCGCGACGCCGACCTGTGTGCCTTCGCCCCCGACGAGCCGTTCGTCGTCGATCCGGCCGCTCTGCGCCACCGCAACCCCCTGACCCCGTACACCGGCAGGTCGCTCACGGGAGTTGTGCGCTCGACCTGGCTGCGCGGCGCTCCGGTCGACGGCGAGATCCCCAACGGGGGTCTGATCACGAGGGGAGCGGCATGACCACCGAGTTCACGTCGTTGCCCGACCTCGCCTCTCGCGCGCTCGGTGGAAGCGTGGTCTCCGCGTCCGACGAACTGTTCGCAGAGCGGGAGAACCTGATCCGGCCCGAGCCGCCGGTATTCACGGCGGGCGATTTCGGGAACAAGGGCCAGGTCTACGACGGGTGGGAGACGCGCCGGCGACGGTCACCGGGACACGACCACGCGATCGTTCGTCTCGGTGCGCCCGGCATCGTCCACGGCGTCGTCGTCGACACCGCGTTCTTCCGTGGCAACTATCCGCCTCGGATCTCGGTGGAGGCCACGTCGGTCGAGGGCTACCCGTCGCCGGACGACCTGGCCGACGCCGTCTGGGAGACCATCGTCGGCGAGTCGTCGGCGGAGGGGGACACGGCCAACCGCTATGCGGTCGACTCCGACCGGCGCTGGACGCACGTGCGGCTCTCGATCCACCCCGATGGCGGGGTGGCGCGGTTCCGCGTCCACGGCGAGGTCGTTCCGGACCCACGCCACCTCGAGGGGACCGTCGATGTCGCTGCGCTCGAGAACGGCGGGGGCGTCGTCGACTGCTCGGACACGTTCTACTCGTCGCCGGTCAACCTCATCCTCCCGGGCCGGGCGCGCAGCATGGGGGAGGGCTGGGAGAACGCCCGACGCCGCGGCGGCGGCAACGACCACGTGACGCTCGGGCTGGCTGCGGCGACTCGCCTGCGCGAGGTCGTCGTCGACACCTCCTTCTTTGTCGGCAACGCACCAGGATGGGTCCGGGTGTCGGCGGCGGACCAGCGGATCGAACCCTTGCCCGACCCGGCGGACTGGGCCGAGGTGCTGTCGCGGACCCGGCTCCAGCCGGACACGCGCCACCGGTTCCTCGTCACGACGGCTGTGGTCACGCATGTCCGGATCGACGTCTACCCCGACGGGGGGCTGTCGCGGGTCAACCTGAACGGCGAGATCGACTCCGTGGCCCTCGACGAGCTCCGCAGCCGTTGGTGGCGCGCCCTTCCCGAGCCGCATCGCGCGACCCTGCACGAGGCCAAGCCGGACTGACGTCATCGGGTGCGAGGTACCGACCGGCGTTTCATGTGGGTGCCGAGATGGGCAGGAAGTGGATCAGTGGCTGCGGCACCCGAGCCGAGGCCTGCCTGAGAGGACGACCGGAGCCATGGTCCGCACAGTGACCCGCTATTCGGCCGCGACCGTAGTGCTCGTCATCACCGGGGTCATCGCCGCCTTCATCGCCCTCGCGATCGTGCTCCTACTCGTCGATGCCAACACGGACAACATGATCGTCAACGCGATCGTGACGGTCGGCGACTTCTTCACGACACCGTTCCAGGACATGTTCCCGCAGGCGAACGAGGAACGCGACGTGGTGATCAACTGGGGCATCGCACTGCTCGCCTACCTGGCCGTCGGCGGGCTCGTCGCCCGGGTCGCGCGCTGACCGGATCCTGGCCGCCCTGCCACCGGGCCGGGCAGGGCCGCCAGGGTCATCTCCGACCTACAGCTCGAGTGTGGATCGGCCCCCGACGGGCGGCCGGGCGACAATGGGCCGGTGACCGCTCCGACCAGCCTCGTCCGGCCGCTTCGCCTCGGCCCGCTCGAGGTCGTTCCGCCGGTGGTGCTGGCGCCCATGGCCGGCATCACCAACGCGGCGTTCCGGCGGCTGTGCCGGGAACAGGGGGCGGGGCTCTACGTCTGCGAAATGATCACCTCGCGCGGAGTGGTCGAACGTGATCCGAAGACGGTGTCCATGCTCGTCTTCGACCCCGCGGAGGCGGTCCGGTCGGTCCAGCTCTACGGCGTAGATCCCCGTTATGTCGGCGAGGCGGTCACGATCCTGGCCGGCGAGCACGGCGTCGGCCACGTCGACCTCAACTTCGGCTGTCCGGTGCCGAAGGTTACCCGCAAGGGCGGGGGAGCCGCACTGCCGTACAAGCGGGGTCTGCTCGACCGGATCCTGCGCTCCGCCGTCGCCGCTGCCGAACCGTACGGAATCCCGGTGACGATGAAGACCCGCATGGGCATCGACGACGACACGCTCACCTACCTCGACGCCGGCCGGATCGCACAGGAGGCCGGGTGCGCGGCCATCGCGCTGCACGGCCGGACCGCCGCCCAGCACTACTCGGGCTCGGCCGACTGGGGGTCGATCACCCGACTGAAGGAGCACGTCGGCATCCCGGTGCTGGGCAACGGGGACATCTGGGAGGCGGCCGACGCCCTGCGGATGATCGACCGCACGCGTGCCGACGGCGTGGTCGTCGGCCGTGGCTGCCTGGGGCGGCCGTGGCTGTTCCGCGACCTCGCCGCGGCCTTTGCCGGTGATCCCCTTCCCGCCCTGCCGGCACTCGGCGAGGTCGCGGCCATGATCCGGCGACACGCAGAACTACTCGCCGACCTGTTGGGCGAGGAGCGCGGCCTTCGCGACATGCGCAAGCACATGGCCTGGTACCTCAAGGGCTTCGTCGTGGGTCAGGACGTCCGGGCGGCGCTGGGGATGGTGTCGTCGACGGCGGAGCTGGACGGTCTGTTGGGCCGGCTCGACGTCGACCAGCCGTTCCCGGACAGCGAGCTCGGCGCGCCCCGAGGCCGGCAGGGCAGTCCCCGCAAGGTGACGCTGCCGGAGGGCTGGCTCGACGACGTGGACGGAACCTCGGCCGACCTGGCCGGTGCCGAGCTCGGCATCTCAGGTGGCTGAGGTCACGCAGGCCGACACCGGGCGCCGCCGCTGGCTGATGCTCGGCCTCGCGATGGCGGCCCAGGCGACCACCTGCATTTACCTGTTCGGCATCGCGTACCTCTTGCCCGAGCTGCGGACGGCGTTCGGCGTCACGCTCGCCGAGGCCAGCCTGCTGGTCGTGGCGCCCGGCGTGGGGCTGATGGCGACGCTGATCCTCTGGGGCGCCGTGGCCGATCGATACGGCGAGCGGCTGGCCATGTCGATCGGGCTCGGCGGTGCCGGCGTGCTCGTGGCCGCGGTCCCGCTGGTGGACAGCGTCACGGCCGTCGGCATTCTGCTGATGGCCGCCGGGGCCGCGGGTGCCTCCGTCAACGCCGGGAGCGGGCGGATCATCCTGGGCTGGTTCCCCGCCAACCGGCGCGGCGTGGCGATGGGCGCACGCCAGATGGCGCTACCGATCGGGCTGGCGCTGGCGGCCGCAACTCTGCCGCCGTTGGCCGAGCGGTACGGATTCGGGCGAGCACTACTGCTTCCCGCGTTCTCGGCGCTCGCCGTCGCCCTGCTCGTCGCCGTGTTCGTGACCGATCCACCCCGAACGGACGCGGACGTGACGACGCCTGCCGGGTCGCCGTATCGGACCATGCCGATCTGGAGGGTGCACGCCTCGAGCGGGCTGCTGGTCGTACCGCAGCTCGTCGTGGCCACGTTCGCGCTCGTCTATCTCGTCGACGAGCATGGCTGGCCGCCGGCGCGGGCGGGTGCACTGCTCGCCGTGGTCCAGATCGCAGGGGCGTCCACACGGCTGCTGGCCGGCGTCTGGTCGGATCGGGTGGCGAGCCGGCTGCGCCCGATGCGGCTGCTCGCCTACGTCAACGCCGCGACGATGACCGGGCTGGCCCTGGCGGCGCTCGCCGGGTCGTCGGTCGCGGTGGCCGCATTGGTCGTCTGCGCAGTGATCACCGTGAGCGGCAACGGGCTCGCCTTCACCGCGGTGGCGGAGATCGCCGGACGGGCGTGGGCAGGGCGTGCGCTCGGGGCCCAGAACACCGTCCAGGGCGTGGCGGCGACGGTGACCGCGCCGGTGTTCGCGGTCGTCATCACCCAGACGAGCTACACCGCGGCATACGCGCTGGCGGCGGTGTTCCCGTTGCTGGCAGCGGCTGTCGTCCCGGTTGCGGCCGAGGGTGGGGCCGGACTCCCGGCCGGATCGAGCGGTTAGGCTCCGCCTATTGCCTCGATTCTCGGCACACCTCCGGAGGGCTGAGCGGTGCCCCAGTTCGTGTTTGACTTCTCGCAGGGCAGCAAGGACGACAAGGACCTGCTCGGTGGCAAGGGTGCGAACCTTGCCGAGATGACCAACCTGGGACTGCCCGTCCCACCGGGCTTCACGATCTCCACCGAGGCGTGCCGTCACTATCTTGCCCACGGGAAGGAACCCGACGGACTGTCCGCCGAGGTAGACCGCCACCTCGGCGCCCTGCAGGAGAAGATGGGCAAGCGCCTGGGCGACGCGGCGGACCCCCTCCTGGTGTCAGTCCGGTCCGGAGCGAAGTTCTCGATGCCGGGGATGATGGACACCGTCCTCAACGTCGGTCTGAACGACGCATCCGTCAACGGGCTCGCGGCACGCGCCGGCGACGACCGCTTCGCCTGGGACTCGTACCGGCGGCTGCTGCAGATGTTCGGCAAGACGGTGCTCGGCATCGCCGGCGAGCACTTCGAGGAGCGCCTCGAGGATGCGAAGCGGGCCAAGGGGATCGAGTCCGACGTCGACCTCGACGTCGACGACCTGCGGTCTCTCGTCGACGAGTTCAAGGGCGTGGTGCGCGCCGATTCCGGCCGCGACTTCCCCCAGGAACCGCGCGAGCAGCTCGACCTTGCCGTGCGTGCGGTCTTCGCCTCGTGGAACACGGAGCGGGCCCGGGTCTATCGGCGCCAGGAGCGGATATCCGAAGACCTCGGCACGGCGGTCAACATCGTCGCCATGGTCTTCGGCAACCTCGGACCCGACTCGGGCACCGGAGTGGCCTTCACCCGCGATCCCGCCACCGGTCACCAGGGCGTCTACGGCGACTACCTGGCCAATGCGCAGGGCGAGGACGTCGTCGCCGGGATCCGCAACACGCTTCCGTTGGCCGACCTGGAGAAGCTCGACAAGGCCTCGTACGACCAGCTGCTCGACATCATGTCCACGCTCGAGCGCCACTACAAAGACCTGTGCGACATCGAGTTCACCATCGAGCGCGGCACCCTGTGGATGCTCCAGACCCGGGTCGGCAAGCGCACCGCCGCGGCCGCGTTCCGGATCGCCGGCCAGCTTGTCGACGAAGGGCTCATCGACGAGAACGAGGCGCTCTCCCGGGTCAGCGGAGACGAGCTCGCACGGCTGCTGTTCCCGCAGTTCGACCCGGCGGCCGACCGCGAGCGGATCGGGAAGGGGATGGCCGCGAGCCCCGGTGCGGCCGTCGGCAGGGCCGTCTTCGACTCCGGCCGGGCCGTCGAATGGGCCGACCGCGGCGAAGCGGTCATTCTCGTGCGCCGTGAGACGAACCCGGACGACCTGCGCGGCATGGTGGCCGCCAAGGGCATCCTCACCTCCCGCGGCGGCAAGACCAGCCACGCCGCAGTCGTGGCGCGCGGCATGGGCCGCACGTGCGTGGTCGGCGCGGAGGGTCTGCGGGTCGACACCGGCGCACGCGAGTTCACCACCGCGGACGGCGCACGGATCGGCGAAGGTGACGTGATCTCCATCGACGGCGGCACCGGTGAGGTGTTCCTGGGGGAGGTACCCGTCGTCCCCAGCGCCGTCGTCGGAGCGTTGCAGGGCGACGAGCCCGAAGGGCTGTCGGAGGGCGAGCAGGAGGTGGTCTCGGCCGTCCGGCGCCTGATGAGACGCGCCGACGAGCAGCGCCGACTGGGCGTGCGCGCCAACGCCGACACCCCCGACGACGCGCGCCGTGCGCGAACCCTGGGCGCCAAGGGGATCGGGCTTTGCCGGACCGAGCACATGTTCCTCGGAGAGCGCCGCAAGATCGTCGAGCGGGTCATCCTGGCCCAGTCCGACGACGAGCGTGCTGCCGCCCTCGACGAGTTGCTGCCACTGCAGCGTCAGGACTTCACCGAGATCCTCGAGGCGATGGACGGCCTGCCGGTGACCATCCGCCTGCTCGATCCGCCGCTGCACGAGTTCCTGCCCGACTACACCGAACTGTCGGTGCGGGTCGCCGTGGCAGACGCGACCGGCGAGCCGGACAAGGAGGCGACGACGCTGCTGGCCGAGGTCCAGCGCCTGCACGAGCAGAACCCCATGCTGGGAATGCGTGGTGTCCGGCTGGGGCTGGTCGTGCCCGGGTTGTTCGAACTCCAGGTGCGGGCGATCGCCGAGGCTGCCGCATCGCTGCGCCGGCGCGGCCTCGACCCGCAGCCGGAGATCATGGTCCCGTTGGTGGCTGCGGTGCAGGAGCTGGAGGCGATCCGCGACGCAGCGGCCGCCAGAGTGGCCGAGGTCGCCGCGGAGACCGGAGTCGAGTTGTCCTTCCTCATCGGCACCATGATCGAACTGCCCAGGGCTTGCATGACGGCCGCGCAGATCGCCGAGGCGGCCGAGTTCTTCTCGTTCGGGACCAACGACCTCACGCAGACCGCATGGGGCTTCTCCCGTGACGACGTCGAGGCAGCGTTCTTCCCTGCCTATCTGGAGAGGGGAATCTTCGGCGTGTCACCGTTCGAGTCCCTCGACGTCGACGGTGTGGGCCGGTTGGTCTCGATCGCGACGACGGAGGGCCGTAACGCTCGCTCCGACCTCAAGGTCGGCATCTGCGGTGAGCACGGCGGCGATCCCGACTCGATCCACTTCTTCGACTCGATCGGACTCGACTACGTCTCGTGCTCGCCGTTCCGGGTACCGATCGCGCGGCTCGAGGCGGGTCGTGCGTCGGTCAACGCTGACCGGTCGGGAGGCAGCGACAGCCGCTGACCTGGCCGGTAGTCCCACCGGATCGTGACCGAGCCCGGCCGGTTACGGTTTCGGGGTGTCCGAGGTCGACGTCCGTCCGCGCGTGAGCCGCCGTCGCGTCGTGCGTCGCGTGGTGATCGGCGCGGTGCTGCTGGCGCTGCTGTGGGTCGCCTCGGTCCCCGTCCGGATCTGGTGGGACGCCCGCCAGGAGGACCACCGGGTCTCGGACGCGATCGTCGTCCTCGGCGCCGCGCAGTACGGCGGCCGGCCGTCCCCGGTTCTCGAGGCCCGGCTACGCAAAGCGCAGACGTTGTGGGATGACGGCGTCGCGCCCGTCGTCGTGACGGTCGGCGGCGGCGCGCCGGGTGACACGACGACAGAGGCCGAGGCGGGCCGGGACTGGCTGACGGCGAACGGGATGCCGGCCGATGCCGTCATCGCCGTGGCTGAGGGCATCAACACGCAGAGCAGCCTCGACGCCGTCGGCGAGCTCTTCGGCGACCAGGGGTGGCAGACCGCCGTGCTGGTCACCGACCCGTGGCACACGTTCCGATCCAAGGCGCTGGCCGACGCCGCCGGTATCGACGCCGTGGCGGCGCCCGCTCGCTCGGGGCCGGCGGTCCAGACCCGCGAGACGCAGATGCGGTACATCGTCCGCGAGTCGCTGGCGTACTACCGCTGGCGGCTGACCGGGGAGTCCGGTCAGGGTGCCTTCGACGCCTTCTGAGCCGGGCCTCGTGCGGTCGTCTAGCCTCGGCGTCGATGAGCGGGTACCAGGACAGCGACCGGGAACGGTGGGCGCCCGAGGCCCCCAAGCGGTCGAGCCGGACGGCCTTCGAACGCGACCGGGCCCGCGTCCTGCATTCCGCGTCCTTGCGCCGGCTGGCCGCAAAGACGCAGGTGGTCGCGCCCGGCACCGACGACTTCGTCCGTAATCGGCTGACCCATTCGCTCGAGGTGGCGCAGGTGGGCCGCGAGCTCGGCAAGGCCCTCGGCTGCGACCCTGACGTCGTCGACACCGCCTGCCTCGCCCACGACCTCGGCCATCCGCCCTTCGGCCACAACGGGGAGGCGGCCCTGGACGAGGTCGCGGAGGCCATCGGGGGCTTCGAGGGAAACGCCCAGACCCTGCGGGTACTGACCCGGCTGGAGGCGAAGGCGGCCCACCCCGATGGGCGCACGGCAGGGCTCAACCTGACCCGGGCGAGCCTGGACGCGTCCACCAAGTATCCGTGGCCGCGCAGCGACGGGGGCGGCAAGTTCGGCGTCTACACCGACGACGCCGAGGTGTTCGGCTGGATGCGTGCAGGGGCGCCGGCCGGTCGGCGCCGCTGCCTCGAGGCGCAGGTGATGGACTTCGCCGACGACGTCGCCTACAGCGTGCACGACGTCGAGGACGCCATCGTGGCCGAGCGGATCGGCCGGGACACGGTGTTCTCGGACCCCGGCGAGCGCGAGAGGGTCGCGACGCTGACCTGCGACTGGTATCTGCCGGGTGCGTCGCCGGTAGAGGTGCTGGACGCGCTTGACCGTTTGCGTGGGCTGCCGTGCTGGGTGGACGCATACGACGGTCGCCGCCGCACCCTGGCCGCCCTCAAGGACATGACCAGCCAGCTCATCGGACGCTTCTGCGCAACCGCCCAGGCTGCGACGCATGCAGGGCACGGGAAGGGCCGGCTGACCCGCTACGCCGCGGATCTCGAGGTCCCGGCCGGCACCCGGGCCGAGGTGGCGGTTCTCAAGGGGTTGGCCGGCGTCTACGTGATGAACGCCGAGGATCGCGCACCGGTCTATGTC
>JBOGDU010000267.1:0-10985 GCA_050743145.1 Jiangellaceae bacterium
TCCCCGCCGCCGCGGCGCTCGCCGCGGACGTCGGTAGCAGGGCGGGCGATCCGGTACCGGCCGCGGGCCCGACGTCGAGGGACGTATCGGCGCTGCCGGACGTGGTTGCCCGACCGGGCGCGGTATCCGCCGACACGGTCCCGACCTGGGCAGAGCCGGTCCGGATCGTGATAGAGACCATCGGAGTCTCCGCCGCTGTGGAGGCCGTCGGACTGGAACCCGACGGCTCCCTCTCACCGCCGCGCGACCCCTCGACGGTCGGATGGCACTCCGGCAGCCGAATTCCCGGCGACCGTGGCCCGGCGGTCCTGGTGGGGCACCTCGATTCCGCCGATGGTCCCGCGGTTTTCATCGCGCTCGACGACCTCGGGGCCGGCGACGTGATCGCCGTCGAGGGCGGCGACGGGACCATCGTGTCGTTCGAGGTCACGTCGGTGACGCACCATCCGAGGGACGCGTTCCCCACCGAGGCCGTCTATGGGCCGACGCCGAACGCCGAGCTGCGCCTGATCACCTGCGGTGGCCCCTTCGACCGGGCGACCGGATATGCCGACAACGTGGTGGTTTCGGCGACGGCGATAGACTCGAGGCATGTGCCGCAGCATCAAGACACTCCGTGAGCCCTACACCGAGCACGTCAGCGACGACGACGTCCGCGCGGCCGCGCTCCAGTACGTCCGCAAGATCAGCGGCTTCCACGCGCCGGCGGCGCACAACGCCGACGCGTTCGGCCGCGCCGTCGACTCCGTCGCCGTCGCCACCCAGACCCTGCTCGACCAACTCGAGGTGAGAGGCGCCGCGCACCACCACGTATGACCGCCCGGCAACAGCATCCTGGGCACAGGTGCAGTCCGATGCAGGTCGCGACTCATGCACCGTCCTCCAGGACCGCGTCGACGACGACCGGCCGGTGGTCCGACGCGTAGGTCGGCAGTGCCTGGGCCGACCGGACCGCAACACCGTCGCCGACCATCACGTAGTCGATGCGCACTCGCGGCCGGACCGTGTCGAAGGTGAACCCGTTCCCGGTTCCCGCCAGTGTCCACGCATCGGAGAGAACCTCGGTCAGATGGGCGACCTCCGCTGACGACGGGTCGGCGTTGAGGTCACCGAGCAGGACGACCGGTCGTGGCCCGTCCCTCACGGCGTCGCCGACGGCCCTGGCCTGTTCGAGTCGCTCGAGTCGGGAACCGTACTCGAGATGGGTGTTGAGCACCCGCAGGACGCGGCCCTCGACGTCGACGCTGACGTCGAGCAACCCCCGCTGCTCGCCGCCCAGGGGGCGAACCAACAACGAGTGGACGCTCTGCCGAACCGGGAAGCGGGACAGGATAGCCATGCCGTACTGCCTGCGCGGCACACCCGGCGCCGGTGGATCCAGGTCGACATTTGCGCCGTACTCGGCGTGCATGCGCAGCCGATTGGCGATCCACCCCGCCTGGTCGCGAAACGCGCTGCGGGTGCCCCAGTGCCGGTCGACCTCCTGGAGACCGACGACACCGGCCCTGGTCTGCTCGAGGAGGGAGGCGATGCGCTCGAGGTCGAGGACGCCGTCAGCACCCACGCCGTGGTGGATGTTGAACGTCGCCAGCCGCAGCGCTCGGGCCACAGCCGCCTCCTGCCGACGGGCCGGCCCGCCATCCGACCGGTTCTCGGCCAACCTACGTGCGGTCTCGTCGAGTCCGGCAACGGGCTCGCAGCAAGACCGTCGTATCGTCGCCGCTGTGGCGGGAACCACCAGCGGGCCGTCGGACCAGGCGGAGTTCAGGCACACGTGCTGTGGCTCGGGGCGGCAGACTTTGCCCCCTCACGCACCCACAATCCCGACACATCGGGCGGGTTCCGCGTGCGCCAGCGGGGCGAAGCACGGTCGGTGCCGACCCGAGCCGACCGTGAGGGAGCGCTCAGCGCAGGGGGCGGAAGCACTCACGGACGTCGCCGACGAGTAGGTCGGGCGCCTCCATAGCGGCGAAGTGGCCACCGCGGTCGAAGTCCGACCAGTGGACGATGTTGTACGACGCTTCGCCGTAGCGACGGATGGCAATGTCTTCCGCGAAGGCGGCCACGCCTGTGGGTGTCTGAGCCGGCTTCTCCCAGCCGCCCGCGCCGGCCGGAGCCGTGTGCATGCTCTCGTAGTAGATCTGGGCCGACGACGCGCCGGTGCCGGTCAGCCAGTAGATGGTCACGTCCGTCAGCATCCGGTCGCGTTCGATCGCCGCCTCCGGGAGGTCACTCGACGGGAAGGTCCACTCCTGGAACTTGTCGACGATCCAGGCAAGCTGGCCGACCGGTGAGTCGTGCAGGGCGTACGCAATCGTCTGAGGACGGGAGGCCTGGATCTGGAAGTAGGCGTTGCCCTCCCCGAGGTAATGCTTCAGCCGGGCCAACCGTGCCTTCTCGTCGTCGGAGAATGTCTCGAGCTCGCTCTCCGAGACCTCGCCCCACGGTATGAACCCGTACGTCGCGGCATTGAGATGGACGCCGACCACGTTGTCCGGTGCGGCCTTGCCGAGGGCCGCCGAGATGAAGGCGCCGAAGTCACCGCCCTGCGCTCCGTAGCGGTCGTAGCCAAGGCGACGCATGAGCTTTGCCCACGCGGCCGCGATCCGCTCGGAGTTCCAGCCAGGCACGCCGGTCGGGCCGCTGAAGCCGAAACCCGGGACCGACGGGATCACGAGATGGAACGCATCGGCCGGGTCGCCGCCGTGAGAGCGCGGATCGGTCAGCGGCCCGACGACGTCGAGGAACTCGACGATGGAGCCGGGCCAGCCGTGGGTCAGGATCAGCGGAAGGGCGGCGGACTCGGGGGACCGTACATGGAGGAAGTGCACCGTCGTGGCGTCGATCTCGGTGACGAACTGTGGGAGCTGGTTCAGCTCCGCTTCAGCCTTGCGCCAGTCGTACGAGTGCTCCCAGTACGTCGCCAAGTCCCTCAGGTAGTCGACCGGCACGCCGCGGTCCCAGGCCACACCGGAGATCTCGGACGGCCAGCGCGTCCGCGCGAGGCGGTCGCGAAGGTCGTCGAGGTCGGCCTGCGGGATGTCGACCCGAAACGGCCGGATCTCCTCGCTCGCGCCCTGCGCTTCGATCGAGGCATGGTGCACCATCAGATGCTCCTTCGATAAGACTGGTCTGCAAGGTCGTCAATATGACAGGATACTGTCATCATGGCACAACGACAGGATGCTGTCAACCTCGATGAGGCGACCGTCGTCCGCACGCCTGCCGGCGACGCGCTGACCGCGCTGATCCTGCGGGTCGTTCAGCTGACCCACGCGTTCACGGCGAAGGGCGAGGCCCTGGCAAAGCCGACCGGCCAGACGCTGGCTCGCTGGGTCGTGCTCGACGCCGTCGCCGCTGCGCCGGTCACCGTCGCGCAGATCAGTCGGCGCTTCGGATACGCGCGACAGAGCGTGCAGCGAGTGGCGGACCTACTCGTGCGGGACGGGCTCGCGGCATACGAAGACAATCCTCGGCACCGACGAGCGAAGCTGCTCCGGCCGACGCCGCGCGGTCGCCGCATCCTCCATGCGATCAACTCAGACCAGAAGGACTGGTCCGATGCGCTGGGCGCCAGGATCGGAGAGGAGGACCTGATGCGCATGAGCCATGTACTCGATCGTCTGCTCGCCGCCATGCGAGACGAGTGACCGGCCGTGTACACCCGGCACCGCGCACGCCGAGGCTCTGTCGGTCAACGTGCCTATCGTCACGACATGACCGCCGTCAGCATTGCCGACGTGGGCAACGTGCCCGCCGAATACCGTCACCATCCCAAGACGATCACGCCGGGCGACGACCTCGTCCTGCCGGAAGCTCACCTCAAGTGGTACGAAGTCCGACGTGAGGACGCCACCGTTCACGACGAGGCGCGCGAAGACGCGCGAGCCTTCCTCCATGCCGAGGCCAACGCCGGCAGGCTGGAGATATCAGGCGAACTGGGCTTCGCGATTCTCCACTTGTGCGGAGAGTCGTTCTACTTCCTGATCGTCTGCACGTGGCGCAACGTCAACGAGTTGTGGGAGAGCGTCTACACCGGCGACGGCGGCGGTTTCCAACCCGTGATCCAGGGGCCCCACATGGAGGTCATCTGCGTATGGGAGCTCGGCGTGGTCCTCCACGAGCAACGGGCGTGGACGCGCTACCTGTACTCCGCGAGGGACGAGCCGGCGAAGCTCGCCTACCTGGCCGACCGCCTCACCGGTTCTGCGTAGAGCGCGCAGATCCAGCGCCACAGCTGGGAGCTCTCTTCACACGGCAAGCCGTCGCGAGAGGGCCTGCGCACACCCTCCTGCCGACGCTGCGGTCTGTGAAGTGCGATGCGGTCGATGACCTGGGGTCGATCCGGTGCCCACGCGCCAGGGCCCTCTGATGCCGACTTGACGAGGAACGTTCACACCGGCCATCATCTGAGCATCTGCTCATATGTTGAGAGGTGTTGGTGCAGGTCCGGACTTTGCGCGTGGACGCTCCGTACGTCCAGCCGGAACGTGTCGACCTCGCCCGCGAGCGTGCGCTCGGCCCGGACGAGCTCACATCGCTCGCCCAGTTGTTCCGACTGCTGGGTGACCCCACACGCGTCCGGATGCTGTATGCCTTGCTCGAGGTCGGAGAGATGTGCGTGTCGGATCTCGCGGCCGCCGTCGACGCCCAGGAGTCGACCGTGTCGCAGGCCCTGCGACTGCTCCGCGCCTCCGGCGCCGTCGTCGGCCGGCGCGACGGGCGGATGGTGTTCTATCGGCTCGCCGACGCGCACGTACGGATGCTTCTCGACCTGTCTCGTGAGCACACCCGGCACGAAGAGCCTCCGCGATGAGTGTCGGGAGTGGGCACGGCCACGGTCACGCGGGGGCCCGGCACCGCTGGCGGCTGTCGATCTCGTTCGCCCTCGTCGCCGCATTCTTCGTCGTCGAACTCGCGACCGCCCTTGCGTCAGGGTCGTTGACGCTGCTCTCGGATGCCGGTCACATGGCCGCCGACGTCGTGGCGCTCGGGGCAGCACTACTCGCCACCAGGATCGCCACCCGTCCGGACCGGACCGGTCGACGCACCTACGGCTCCTACCGGGCCGAGGTCTTCGCGTCGGGTCTCGCGGTCCTGCTCATGCTCGGTGTTGCGGCGTACGTCGTGATCGAGGCGGTCCGACGACTCGGGACCGGGCCGGAGATCACGCCCTGGCCGCTCCTGATCATCGGTTCGCTCGGACTCGTGGTCAACCTTGCGGCGCTGTTCCTACTGCGCGGCGGGGCCGCCGAGAGCCTCAACGTCAGGGGTGCATACCTCGAGGTCCTCGCCGACGCCGCCGGCTCGGTCGGGGTGCTGGTGGCGGCCGGGCTGATGGCGACAACCGGCGACGGGATCTGGGACACGGTGATCGCGCTGATCATCGGCGCGTTCGTCGTGGTCCGTGCCGTCGGCCTGGGCCGCCAGGTCTTCGCGGTTCTCGCCCAGCACGTCCCGGCCGGCATGCGGGCGGACGACGTCGCGGCCGCTCTCGCCTCCACTGAAGGGGTGCACGACGTGCACGACCTGCATCTCTGGACGCTGACATCGGGCATGAACGTCGCGACCGCGCACCTGGTCACCGTCGACGGCGCCGACGCCCATGACGTCCTCGACCGCGCCCGCGACCTGCTGCGTGACCAGCACGGCGTTGCCCACGCCACCCTCCAGGTGGAGCCCAGGTCCCATACCGGCTGCCACGAGGTCGGCTGGTAGCCCTCTCCTCCGTGATCATGTCGACCCGGCGGCGCGAACGCAGCATCCAGTCGTGCACGGCCCAGACGATCGACAACACAAGGATGACCACGCCGACAGCGGAGCCGGCGCGCGTGACGGCGTCCACGCCGACCTCCGACCAGTCCGGACCTCCCCGCCGCCGCAGCGGTCGCAACCCACCGACGACTGCGCCGACCAGCGCGGTCAGCCCCAACCCGAGCCACACCGCCATCGCCGTTCCAGGGCTCAACGGCGCTATCCGGCGGACGGCGACCTGCGGAGCGGTGTCGCGGTACCACCGGACGACCCACAGAACGATCACCGCTACACCCAGGACTCCGCTGGCGTACTGCGCCCACCGGTAGCCGGCCAGGGATCCGTACTGACGCGCGAGCCAGTCCACCCGCGCGACGCCCCACCCGTTCGCGTGGGTGAACGCGTCCCACGCCACGTGGGTCAACGCACCGATGGCCACCGAGACGACCACGGCGACGACCCCCCTGACCGTCCGAAGGTGCGCCAGTGGCTCGAGCGGAAGCCGCGGGTCGAGTCTCGCGCGGACCCCGGCCGGAGCCAATGCGACCGCGGGTGGAGCGAGCAGCGCCTGCCAGACGAGGAAGGCGATCCCTCCGAGGAGCACGTCCAACGTCAGAGCGCCGGTGACCGTGTGCGTCTCGAGGTCGCTGATGCCGCGCCTGATGAAGTACGGCAGGTCGGGCACCATGCTGCCGATGATCAGGGCCGATGGCACCAGTCCCCATCGCATGAGCGGAAGGACTGCGGCCGGGTGGCTCCCCGTGAACGGCAACGCTGCATCCCTCCGCTACGACACCGTCACCGTAGCCGTTCTGGTCGCCGGTCTCGATCGCGTCGATCCCGCGTCGGCGGCGCAGCAGCTGCATGGTCGGGCTCGCGCGACGACGAAAGGCTGCACAATGCGCTGACCGAACTCGAGCGCGGCTGATATGGCACCTCAGCGGTCGTCCATGGCCGCCTCGGCGCGCTCCAGCTTCGCTCGAGCGTCGTCGTAGGACTTCTGCACATGGGCCATTCGGCGGGCCTCGACCTTGGCGCCCCTCTCCGCCGCCGTGAGCTCCTGACGCACGGCCTCGACCTCCTCCTCCAACTCGGCGAGCCGTCCGCGCAGTTCATTGCAGCGCTGATCGGCGGCACCGAGGGCGTTGTCCTGCTCGGCCAGATCGCCCGTCAGCGCGTCGAGGGCGTCGCGCGCCTCGGCCACGGCCGCAGCGGCTGCGTCGTGTCGCCGCTTCCGCTGCTCGTCGCTGCCGGCGCCGGTTCGGTCCGCCTCGATCGCGGCGTCCCTTCGCCGACCGGAGCGCTTCGCCTTGGGACCCGCGGCGGCGGGGCCGGCGGGAACGGCGGACAGAATCGCACCGAACCCCGAATACGTGGCCGGACGGACCAACCTTCCGGAGCGGAGTTCGTCGGCGACCTCGGCGTCGGCGAGGGCCGCGGTCAACGTCTCCTCCGCCTCCCGCGTCATGTTCGCCGTGACCTCGACACCCTCGCCCGAACCCAGTGCCCGCAACCGGCGGAGCAGGTCGGCCTCGATCTCGCGGCGCCGGGAAGCGATCTTCTGTAGCTCCGAGCCGGACCCTCGAGTGTGGGCACGGCGTAGTTCGTCACCGAGCTGCAGAAGTTGCTCGACGGTGTCGCCCTGGTCTCTCCACAGCAGGTTCAGCAGCCACGCGCTCTGCGTGGGGCGGCGCAGCCGGCCCAGCTCCCGGGCCAGGGCGGGCCGCCCTGCAGCGCGGGCCAGCGCGACCTGCTCGTCCCGGGCGGCGATGAACGCGTCCGGTCGCAGCGCGTAGAGATCGTCGGCGATGTCGTCGAGCTGCCGCTGCTGACCGGCGGAGGCCGGGTCGGAGCGCGACGGTGTCATCGGTCCATCCTGACCGCTGATGGCCGGCCGGTCGAGATGCATGCATGAAGCACGCCGCGGACCCGAGCAGTCGTCAGCTGCAACAATCACTTGACGTGGAGCGCTCTCCCACGAATACTCTAAATCGTATATACGAGGAGGAGGATCGTGCCGAAGCGGAAGGTATCCAACCCGCTCGCACTGGCAGTGCTCGGGTTGCTCACCGAACGACCCATGCACCCCTACGAGATGTCGACCACGCTGCGTGAGCGAGCGAAGGAGCAGAGCATCAAGCTCAACTACGGCTCGCTGTACTCCGTTGTCGAGTCGCTTCACCGCCATGCCCTGATCGAGGTCCAGGAGACGCTGCGGGAAGGACGTCGGCCCGAGCGCACGATCTACACGATCACGGACGCCGGACGCACCGAGTTCGTCGACTGGCTCAGCGACCTGCTCGCGATTCCGGTCAAGGAGTACACCCAGTTCGAGGCGGCGCTGTCGCTGATGCCCGGCCTGCCGCCGGACGAGGTGCTCCGCCTTGTCCAGACGCGCCGGACCCGGCTCGAAACGGAGATTGTCGCGACCGACGCGGTGCTCGCCGACCTCGCCAGGCAGAAGTTTCCGTACCTGTTCGTCATCGAACTCGACTACCTGCAGGAGATCCGCCGAGCCGAGTTGGCGTTCGTCGACCGGCTGGTGGCGGGCATCCGAGACGGTTCCCTCGAAGGCGTCGATGTGTGGCGTCGCGCCCACGAGACCGGAGAGCTGCCCACCGAGCAGGACTGGAAGGAGGCGGAGGTGCAGTTGCGCAGCGTCGATTGATCGAAAGCGGCCCCGGCGGGTGCGGTAACACTCGCCGGGGCCGGGACTCCCCGGGCCGGCCGGCATGCGACCTGGCGCCCAAGGCGCACTTACACGATAAGCCAGGATTGCGCATCTGACCGGCCTCCGCATCCACGCGTACCCAGACGCAGAGGAGACCGGACATGAACGTCCACGTCGGCACGGCTGCTGCCGCGCCACCCGCCTCGACGGTCGACACACCGGCCATCGAGGCGGTCGACCTGGTCAAGAACTACGGCGAGGTCACCGCCCTCGGAGGGTTGAGCTTCGCCGTGCAGCAAGGCACGGTCTTCGGCCTGCTCGGGCCCAACGGCGCCGGCAAGTCGACCACAGTCAAGATCCTCACCACGCTCACGCTGCCCACGTCCGGGTCGGCCATCGTCGCCGGCATGGACGTGCTGAACCAGCCGGACGGTGTGCGCCGGGCGATCGGTGTCGTCACCCAGCGATCCGGCACCGATCCGCAGGCAACCGGCCGGGAGAACCTGTTGCTCGCCGGCCGAATCCACGGCATGCGCGGCACTGCGGTCAAGGCCCGTGCCGACGCGCTGCTGGACCGCTTCGGACTCGCAGCGGCCGCCAACCGCACCGTCCGGACGTACTCCGGCGGCATGCAGCGGAAGCTCGACGTCGCCATGGGCCTGGTCCACCGGCCACGGGTCCTGTTCCTGGACGAGCCGACCACCGGCCTCGATCCGCTGGCCCGCGCGGAGATGTGGGCCGAGATCGGCCGGTTGACGGCAGACGAGGGGGTCACCATCCTGCTCACGACCCACTATCTCGACGAGGCGGATCAGCTCGCCGACAAGCTGGGCATCGTCGACCGGGGCGCGCTGGTGACCCAAGGCACGCCGGAACAGCTGAAGAGCCAGCTCCGCGGCGACGCGGTGGTGACCGAACTGGCGGCGGACGCCGACGTGGTGGTGGCCCGCGCTGCGATCGAGCGCGTCGCGGGCGCTCGCGATACCACCACCGACGGCCGGATCGTCCGTACTCGGGTCGACGACGGTGCGACTGCCGTCCCCCTCGTCTTGGCGGCGCTCGACTCCACGGCGTCGCCGGTCATCTCCATTACCGTCGCTCGGCCGTCGCTGGACGACGTCTACCTGCAATACACCGGGCGCACGTTTGCGGCCGAAGAGGGAGAGAACCCATGAGCACCATGGTGGCGCACACCGGATACCTGACCGGACGCCTGTTCCGGGCGACCGCGCGGCAGCCCGCATTCGTCGTGATCATGCTGATCCAGCCGATGATCTGGTTGTTGCTGTTCGGCCAGCTGTTCAAGCGGGTCGTCGAGGTGCCCGGATTCGGCGGCGGTGACTACATCGACTTCCTCACCCCAGGCGTCGTGGTCATGACCGTGCTGTTCACCAGCGGGTGGAGCGGCATGGCGTTCATCGAGGACATGGACCGCGGCGTCATGGACAGGATGCTGTCCTCACCGGCCAGCCGCGGGGCGATGATGGCCTCGTCGGTGGCGAACCAGGCAGTCACGATCGCCATCCAGGCAATGGTCATTGTCGGGGTCGGTCTGCTGCTCGGCGCCGACTTCGCCGGTGGCGTGCTCGGCGTGTCCGTCATGCTCCTCGCGGCGATCCTGCTTGCCGCTGCATTCAGCTCGCTGTCCAACGGGATGGCCTTGCTGCTTCGCACCCGGGAGTCGCTGATCGGGTTCTCCACGATGCTGACGCTGCCGCTGTCCTTCCTCTCGTCGGCCATGATGGCGAAGGAGGCGGCCCCCGAGTGGATCCAGACCGCCGCCCGCTACAACCCGGTCGACTGGGCGGTCGTGGCCAGCCGGGAAGCGCTGTCCGCGAACCCCGACTGGCCAGCCGTCCTGACCCGGATCGGCGGCCTGCTGGCGGTCGCGCTGGTCATGGGCTGGATTGCCACCAGTGCCTTCCGGTCGTACCAGCGCTCGGTCTGACCACGGCGGCGTCCCGCATTGCCGGGCCAGGCCTGGGAGTTGCGGGAGGGCGGACCGGTCGGTCCGCCCTCCCGTTGTCGGTGCGACCTCCTACTGGGCGAACGCCTGGAACTCGGCCGCCCGCACGACGAGCGCCTGAGAGCTCGCCGTCGAGCAGTCCGTGTTCGCCCGCGGATCGGCATCCTGCTCACCCGCGTAGTCCGGAGCACCCGTGCACTGGTTGGTTACCACCTCGAGACGCAGGTGGGTCGCCGTGGTGTCCGGGATGTCGAACGTCTGCAGGATCAGCTCCGGCGCGCGAGGCCGCGGCGCGACCGAGGGGAACGCATCCGCTGGGCTCGTGAACACCGCGCTGAAGTCCGCAGCGTCCGCGCAGTCCACCGAAGCTGTCGCCGTGCACGCAAGCACCCGGAACTGCCGCAACGCCGAAACACGACCTTGCGCGCCAGCGTCGGGATCTCCCGTCACCGGCGGCCGCAGCATCGCGCTCACCTGGACGCGGTCCACCTCGTGGGCAGCGTCACCCGCCAGATCCACGGTCACCTGCTTGCCTGCGACCCGGCTGCCGATCGAGGCCCAGTTGGTGGCCTCGTCGTCGTCGACGATCCGGGC
>JBOGDU010000268.1:0-7687 GCA_050743145.1 Jiangellaceae bacterium
GCGACGCGATCGTCGACTACGAGGACAAGGTCTTCGAGGACATCCAGGCCGAGCCGGGTGAGAAGGCGTTCATCCTGATGCACACGGTGCCGTTCGAGGGCTCGGTCGGTCTGGTCAACATGCTCACGGCCACCAGGATCAACCGGAAGGGGTTCGACACCCACCTGGTGCTCTACGGCCCCGGCTCGCTGATGGCCGCCGCGACGCGCGGATATCCCAAGGTGGGCGACGAGGCGTTTCCCGGGAACCTGGGATACAACAAGCAACTGCAGACCTTCATGGACGAGGGCGGCCACGTGTACGCCTGCCGGTTCTCCGCCGCGGCCCTGTACGGGATGCGCGAGATCGACATGATGGAGGGCGTCAAGCCGATTAACCCGCTCGACGTGCTCGACGCCGTCCTGACGGCGCGTCGCGCCAATGCACTGATCATGCAGACGTGGACGGTGTGACGACGGCCTGATGCCGGCGGCAGGCGACTGGGGACGGGGCTCGGTCGCCTGCCCGCCACTCTGTTCCAGTGTGCGCCGTCGACCGCCGGCCGACGGTGGAGTGTCGTCGTGCGCGGAGAGGATACGAGGATGGCTTCCGTCGAGCGGGTCAAGGGTCACGTCATCGACGCCCACAGCCACATCGGCGAACTAGCGGCCTGGAAGTTCTACAACCTCGCCGAACCCGTCAAGCCCACGGTGTACGACTTCGCAGGCCATGACGACTACATCAGGAAGCACCTCGACGCTCGCGGCCTCGAGCGTGGACTGATCCTGCCCAACTACGGCATACCGGTGCAGGAACAGCCGTTCTCGCTCAACGAGCTCGTACTGGACACCGTCGGTCGTGACGATCGCCTCCGGGGTGGTCTGTGGGTCTCGTTCCTGCCCCAGAACCGGGACATGACGATGCGCACCCTGGAGCAGGTCGGCGAGACAGGCATCGTGGCGATGAAGACCACCTTCCTTCTCGGTGGCAACCCCGACCCGGGAACCTGGGACGCCGAGACTCGAGAGATCGCCGAAGCGTGCTTCGACGCGGCAGAGCAACACGACCTGGTCTTCCATTTCCACACCAGCGCCGGTGGAGCCTCGGACATCAACAACTTCGTCCCGATGATCGAGGAGTTCGGGAAGAGGGTGAAGATCTACATCGTCCACTTCGGCGGCGGCGTCAGCGGTCACATCAAACTCGTCCCCCGTTTCCTCGACTGGGTGGAACAGGGCTACCAGGTCTACGCCGACACCACCTGGGCGATCGGCTTCGGCGCACGGTGGTTGCTGACCGAGATCGAGAATCGAGGCATCGGCCAGGACCGGGTGCTATTCGCCTCCGACGAGCCGTGGAGCGACTTCTGGGGCGAGTACTACAAGATCGCGGGCGCCGACGTCAGCCAGGAACTCAAGGAGCGCGTCCTACACGGCAACTTCGAGCAGTTGTACGGAACCGCCTGAGCGGCGAGTTCCCGCTTGCGGGAGTGGGTGGGAGTCCACCGCCGCATATTCATCTGCTCCAGACGGAAAGCTTCACGGTCCGGTCCGGCGCGCTGCGCCTCATGGTCGCCGGCGAGGAGCGCGTGCTGCACGAAGGCGACGAGGCGTTGGTCCCGGCCGGCACCGCCCATCGATGGTGGAACGCAGGTCCCGGCCATGCGATCGTCAGCGTGGAGATGCACCCCGGCCTGCATTTTGAAGAGCTGCTGGACGAGGCATTCAGCTTGATCGACGAAGGCAAATTCGGCGAGCACGGGCCCATTGACCAGGCTGCGGCGGCCGCCTGGGCCGAGAGATGGAAGCAGGAGTACCGCTTCGCCTGATTGTCACCATGGCTTCCGCCATCCCCCACCGCCTGAGCTTCGTGGGCCAGAGGACCGGTCAGGCTGCCATGATTCGACGGGGGACGGCGAATGCGATCTTCGCGATGAACGAGCCAGTGTCGGGTGCCAACGTCGAGATTGGTGGCGTCCGAGCGCCTGTTCTCGCCCCGCTGACCGTTCTGGTGAGCTGTGCCCTGCTGGTCCTGATGCAGCTCTACCTGGCCATTCCACTCGCACCTGTGGTGGGCGAGATACTTGGCGATGACGGCGCCCCGGCGGCCCTGGTCACGGCCTACAGCCTCGCCTACGCGCTGGGATTCCTGATCTTCGGGCCGCTGTCCGATCGCTACGGACGCAAGGCGATCTTGGTGCCCGGGATGGCGGCCCTGGCGATCGCCACCGCCGCACTCGCCGCAGCCTCATCGCTACCGATGATGGCACTCCTGCGAAGCGTGCAGGGCTTACTGGCGGCAAGCTTCGCCGCAGCAGCACTGGCGTACGTGGGCGAAGCGCTACCGCCGCGCTGGCGATCCGTGGGGATCGGCGCCATCTCGACCGCTTTCCTGGTGGCCGGGATCGTCGGCCAGGTCTATGCGCAGGCGGTGGCGCTGACGCTCGGCTGGCGCTGGGTGTTCGCCCTCGCCGCACCGATGTTTGCCTTGGCCACGGTCGCTCTGGCCACGGTTCTGGTCGAGCCTGCCCACAGTGGTCCGCCCGCAAGCCTGGGTCAGAAGTACCGGGAGCTCGGCGCGCTGGCTGTCCGCCGCGAGCTCGCGCTGCCTTACGTGGCTTGTTGCACCGTGCTGCTGAGCTTCGTCGCTATGTATGCAGCACTCGGTCCGCTGTTGGAGACCCAGTTCGGACTCGACGAGTCGAGCGTGCTGCTCGTCCGCCTCGCCGCGCTCCCCGCGATAGCGCTGGCCCCTTTCGCCGGTTGGCTCGTTGGGCGTCTGGGCGCCGCACGGGTCGCCGTGGCCGGCTTCATAGTCGCTGCGGCGGGCCTCGCCGCGCAGGCCGTGACCGTCTCTGCGCTGTGGGCCCTCGTCACCACCACCGTGGTCTTTGTCGCCGGCATCGCCACCATCGTGCCTTCGGTGATTGCGCTGGTCGGAGGCCGTGGCGGCTCGACCCGCGCTGGTGCGCTCGGCCTCTGCGGCCTGGCGATATTCGTCGGAGCCTCCTTTGGCCCGCTCGCAGCCGAACTCCCGCTCGGATTCGCGGGCTTGCTGCTCACGCTCGCCGCACTGCTCATTGGCGGGGCGGCACTCATCGCCATCAGTGGTCGCCCTAGGGCCGATGTAAGGACTCTTTGATCCGCAAACGCACGGTCACACGTGGCGGCCAGTCCATCAGGACGACCTGGGCCTACCTCGACGCCAAGAAGCAGCCGGCAAGCCTCGATAGAAGCCATGTGAGCCCTCAAACGAGGGCTCTCCAACGTCGTCCACACCCAGATGGTGGCCGACCAGAAACGACGAGAGGCGACGGGCCCGGGAGGGCACTCGGGGACGACTCTGCAATCCAGCGTGACCGACCTGACCCCGGACATCGGCTCTTCGGATAAGCCACTTCCCGGACCCGCCACCAGCCAGCCTAGACGGTGTTCCTCGACGTGTCTCGACACAAAGGGGAGCCATGTGAGCGGGCTCCCGAGTCGCCCGGGTAGCCAGCATTGGACGAGGCCCATGCGGGACGATCAGACGGAACGGCGCCGGGGATGCGGAGGTGGTTGACGAGGTACGCCAGCATCTCTCGTTACCCGAACGTGAACACGTACGCCTCGGCCCCGGGCTCGAGGAACGTGATCTCCACGGTGCGCTCGCGCACCTCGCCGTCTTGCCGCACGAGCTGGTACATGCGGCCCTGGTGGAGCATGCCGTTCCCGTCCTCGTCGACGTCGACCCCGTGCGAGGGGCCGGGGGCCTCGCCGTCGAGGAGCACGTGGAAGGGAATCGGCTCCCGCACCCCGGGCGCGAGCACGAGATGCGCGTCACGCGCGTGGAACCGGTAGGCGATGCTCCCGGCGGCCTGGTCGAGCACGACATTCTCACGCCCGATCGTCCACTCGCCGGCGAGGGCCCAGTGGTTGACGCGTAGGCGATCGGGGAGCTCGTAGGCGCGGCGTTCGTCGAACGCGGCGCCGTCCGGTGACACGAAGTGCTCGCTGCGCCCGTAGCCGAGATACGTCTCGGGCGTACGCAGGTGGTCCCAGTCGGCCTCCGCCTCCACGCCGAGCCCTTCGACGGACACGAGTTCGCGCTCGACGCCGAGGAGCCGCTGGATGACGCGCTCCGATTGCTCGTAGCGTCCTTCGCCGAAGTGGTGGTCGCGGATGATGCCGTCCACGTCGACGAAGTAGAGCGCCGGCCAGTAGTGGTTGTCGAAGGCGCTCCAGATGGCGTAGTCGTTGTCGACCGCGACCGAGTAGCCGATCCCTCGCTCCGTCGTCGCCTGCTGCACACGGTCGATCTCGTGCTCGAACGAGAACTCAGGCGTATGGACTCCGATGACGACCAACCCATCGTTTCGGTAGGCCTGCGACCACGCACGCACGTACGGCGCCGTGCGCAGCCAGTTGATGCATGTCAGCGTCCAGAAGTCCACGAGGACGACATGCCCGCGCAGCTCGGCGGGGTCGAGTGGCTCGGAGTTGATCCACTCGGTCGCCCCGCCGAGCGAGGGCATGCGCAGGCGCCCGAACACGGTCATCTATCGAAGTGCGGCCGCTGCGTCGCGGTACGGAGCCAGAAACGCGGTCAGCGTCGCCAGCAGCTCCTCGGGAGCCTGCTCGACCAAGTGGCCGGCGCCGGGGATGACCAGGGTCTGCACGTCGTTCTCCTTTGATGAGACCTGACGGGCACTGGTCCCTCGTCTACTCTCTGTCTGCCGATCCCGCCAGATCCACCGGCGGAGACGTCGACGCCGCACCGCGCCCGCGCGCACGTCGAGGCTGTTCGCGCGCTGGTGCGGGACCCCCTGACCAAGCTCCAGGTACGGCAGCCGACCGACATCGGGCCGGATCATGCGGTTAATCAACCCGGTGCGGTTTGAACAAGCCAGTCTTCGAAGCGGGGGTCGAGGGTAAGGGCGTCCGCGCTGGGTAGGAGTGTGCGCTCCTCAAGCAGGGCACCAAAGTAGAGAGCCTCGGGGTCCGCAACGACCTGTCGCGGGTCTCCTCGGAAGCTCAGGCCCTTGCGGATCAGCTCATCGAGACCGAACTGCTCTGGTCCGGCGATCTCGATGGTTCCGTTGATGGGGTCGCCGACAGCTGTGCGTGCAACCGTGCTGGCGACAGCGTCAGCTGCGATGGGTTGGATGAGCGCGTGGGAAAGGCGAACCGTGTTGCCGTCGGTTGCGGAGTCGACAATACTCTTGACGAACTCGAAGAACTGAGTCGCATGCACGATCGAATAAGGAATGCCGGATTCCCTGATCAACTTCTCCTGCGCCATCTTCGCTCGGAAGTAACCGCTCTCCGACAGACGTTCCGTGCCGACGACGGACAGCGCCACATGATGGCCCACACCAGCCGTATTCTCCGCTGCGCGAAGATTGCCGGTCGAGGTCGTGAAGAAATCGAGCACCGCCTTGTCCTCGAACGAGGGTGAGTTGGATACGTCGACGACGACCTGCGCGCCGGCCAGTACCTCGGCGAGCCCCTCGCCGGTAAGGGTGTTGACGCCTGAGTTCGGTGACGCTGCGATCGCCTCGTGGCCGTGCTCGGCCAGCCTCGCGACAACCTTGGAGCCGATGAGCCCGGTGCCACCGATAACTACGACCTTCGTCATGATGGACCTTCCATTGTGTTCTCTTCATCGGCAATGGGGTTAATGCGTGGTGACGTCTCCGGCTGCAATTGAGCCGGAGGCGTCTAACCTAGGTTGCGGCCGCCACGGCTTTGGCGGCGGTCGTGACGAGGTTCAGCACCTCGTCAGGGTGGGAGACCATCGCCACATGGTTGGTCGGGACCTCGATGGTGGTTGCGCCCATGCGGCCGGCGAACTGCCGCTGGGCTTCGGGCGGGATCGCCTGGTCACCGTCGGCGACCAGGAACCAGGACGGCAGCGACTTCCAGGCCGGGACACCCATCACCTCCTCGAGGGCGCTCCAGTGCAACGGCTGCTGGACCGCGAACATGACCTTGGCCTTGACCGGATCGACATCGGCGGCGAAGTGGTTGACGAAGTCGTCCTCTGGGATCCAGGCGAAGCTCTGCTGGTCGATGTCGAGGTGCGCCAGGGCCGGGGTCGGCGGTGCCTGCCCCAGCAGCGCTCCGATCGACTCGCCTTCGTCAAGTCCGAACCCCGCGATGTAAACCAGGCCGACGACGTTGGGTGCGTCGGTGCCGAGGGCGGTGATGATCTGGCCGCCATAGGAGTGGCCGGCGACGACCGTCGGGCCGTTCTGGCGGGTCAGCACCTGGCGTAACCGGGCGACGTCATCGGCCAGCGCGGTCATCGGGAACTGGGGAGCGGCGACCGTGTAGCCGTCGGCCTGCAGGCGCTGGATGACGGCGCTCCAACTGGACCCGTCGGCCCACGCGCCGTGCACCAGGACGACGTTCGGTAGCGCACTCATCTGGTTGGCTCCTTCCCGGTCTCGGCCACCATGACGACTCGCAGTCCCTTCAACCGGTGCTGCAGGGCAGCGGCGACGACCAGGCGCGTCACCGCTGCGGGTGGGAGATCATCGAGAGGTAGGAGGCGACGACCTTGCGGCTCAATTCCTCGACGCCGTACGGCACCTCAACATCCTGACATATGCCGCCTCGCGTACGGGTCGCCTGACGTGCGTCGGAAACGCAGGCTCAGGCAACGAACTCGATCTCGACCCGTGGTTCGTGGTCGCAGCGACATGTGCAACGGTCAAGGAAACCCTCGCCGAACCCTGCGCTGTCAGCGGCTGTTTGTTGCCTGGGGCGCTCGCGTCGGCAGCGCAAACACGCAGGGACTCTCGGGGCGTGCCACGCTCTCGGGGCTGCTGGCGCTTCCAGCTTTAGCCGCCCACCGAACCCCTTCGCCCCAGGGCTCGCGCATACACAACCTCCTGTCCGAACAGCTCCGTCGACACAAGATCGACCGATCGCTCATGCTGCCGGACGCAACTGCGCGTCGTTCGGCAGGTTCAGGGTGGCGTCAGCCGCAGCCTCCGCTCCTGCGACCACTGGTGAGCCGACATGCCTGCTACGTCACAGCAAGTCGAAGAGTCAGGCGAGTCCGCGGTGGGCGCTCCACAGCACGGCGGCGCGGCTGGCAGCGCCGGCGACCAGGGCCGCCAGTTCGGGCCTGTTGAGTACGGGGAACGAGACATATGTGCCGCGGCCGCCACCGGTCGGCCGGCCATAGGCCTTTGCCGCGAGGTGCCCGTCCGGAAGAAGCCGGACATTGAGTGTGGTTAGCGTGAACTCCTCACCGCGTCGGGTGTCCCTCCAGCGGAGTGCCTCCGGGATGGCGACGTTGATCGCCAGGGCGCTCACGTCGGGGGCGACGTAGCTGTTCATGGGCGCATGGTCTCACGCGAGTCGACACCCGCTCATGCGCCCGTCCGCGCGATCTTGCTGATCTAAGTAGAGACGTCCGCACCTGCCGGATACGCCGACCCTGGTCCGGACACCGACACCCAAACGGCGGCATGTCCGTGCGGTTGGGTGGGTGCGATTGGCGGTGTGCCCTTCTTCCGGGAGGTGATTCGATGGGAGGCATGACCAATCACGATGACGGTCGGCGCGTGGTCAGCGCAAGCCGCGAGATAGCAGCCAGCGCCGGGGTGATCTTCGAGTTTATTGCCGATCCGACTCAGCAGCCGCGGTGGGACGGCAACGACAACCTGGCCGAGGCACTTGGCGGGGAGAGGGTTCGCGCCCTCGGTGATGTCTTCACC
>JBOGDU010000269.1:0-7168 GCA_050743145.1 Jiangellaceae bacterium
GATCATGGGGCCGGGTGCTGGCAAGGTGGGCAGCATGTGGATCGCGGCGGCGGTCGTCCACAGGGAAGGAGGAGGCGCTGGCGGTACGGGCCGGCGGGTACGCAGGATCGCGAGAATGGATCTCCGTCTCGGTGCGATGCCTGCGGTCCTCGCCGAGCTCGCCGAGCAGCAGTGCGGCGCCGTCGCCGTCGGTCAGCTCGTCGACCTGGGAGTCGCGCGCCAGTTCGCCCAGGACCAGGTCAGGTCACGACGTTGGCAGCGTGTGCACCGGGGCGTGTACGTCGTGTTCACCGGACCGCTGCCGCGGCTCACCCAGGTGTGGGCGGCATTGCTGCGAGCGGGTCCCGGCTCCGCAGCCAGCCACGAGACCGCGGCGGAGTTGGACGGAGTCTGCTCCGAACAGGACGAACGGGTGCACGTGGCCGCACCGGTCAGCCGTCGCGTCCTCGGCCGTCTCGACGGCATGGTCGTCCACTACGCCCACCGGCTGCCGCAGTCCCGGCACCCGGGCAAGAGCCCTCCCCGGACCCGCATCGAGGACACGGTTCTCGACCTCGTCGATGTCAGCCGCACCGCCAGGGACGTCGAAGCGTGGGTGACCGCCGCCTGCGAGAAGCGCCTCACGACGCCAGAACGGCTGGCGGCGTCGTTGATGAAGCGCAAGAAGATCAGCTGGCGGCCGATGCTCGAGACGAGCCTGCTCGACGTCGCCGAGGGCGCGCGGTCGCCGCTGGAGCTGCTGTTCCTGCGCAGGGTGGAGCGCGCGCACGGCCTTCCCCAGGGTGAGCGTCAGCTGCGATGGGCCGGCCGCCGCGTGATCTGGATCGACGTCGAGTACCGGCCCTACCGGACTCGGGTGGAACTCGACGGGCGGCTCGGCCACCAGGGTGAGGGACGCTTCCGTGACCGCCGGCGCGACAACCGTGGCGTCGTCGGGCGAGTCTGGTCCCTGCGGTACGGCTTCGCGGAGACGTTCGGCTCACCCTGCGACATCGCCGCCGAAGTGGCGATCGTCCTGTCCGACCGCGGCTGGACCGGTACGCCTCACCCGTGTGGTCCTGACTGCCGACTGCAGGGCGGCCTCCCCGACCGGTCCGGCTGGGCCGCCGGCTGAGGCGCCACGAAGTCCTCCCATGATCAAGTCGACATGATCATGGGGCAGAAGAGGGGATCCGGCGCCAATAGCACGGTTCGGCTTGACTTACACGTATTGCAGGCATGTAATTTCAACCGTGTCGTGCGGTGCTTCGCCGCCCTGGCGGGGCACCACGGGGGACGAGGGTCGAGGGAGGCGAGCCATGGGCGAGTGGGAAGACCTGCTCACCGGCGACGCCGAAGAGATGAGCTGGCAGGAGCGTGCGCTGTGCGCGCAGACCGATCCGGAGGCGTTCTTCCCGGAGAAGGGCGGGTCCACCCGGGAGGCCAAGAAGGTGTGCCTGGGGTGTGAGGTCCGCTCGGAGTGCCTCGAGTACGCGCTCATGCACGACGAACGGTTCGGCATCTGGGGGGGATTGTCCGAGCGCGAGCGTCGCAAGCTCAAGAAACGGGCCGGCTGACCGGCTGACACCGGCGGCGGCAGTGGCGGGCCGCCGCGGGCGGGCCGCTCTCCGCGTGGCTGGCTGCGGCCAGCGCGTAGGGTAGGGCCGCCCGGCGGAGCTTTGGTACGCCGGGCTGTCCTACCCACGACCGCCAACCACGACGAGGCATGCCGACCGACCCGATCGTCACACCTGATCACCGCGACGGTGCGCCGAGCGTCTACGACGACCCCGGCTTCGGGGCCAACTCTGCTCTCGACGCTTTCGCGGAACCGAACGAGCCCCTACCGGTCGACCCGGCCGCCCTCGCGGCCCATCACGTCACCGCTGTGCTCGTCGCCCACGACGGGCAGCGGTGGCTACCCGGCACGCTCGCCGCGATCGCCGCCAGCGACCGTCCACCCGACCGCCTGCTCGCGGTCGACACGGGAAGCAGGGATGCCAGTGCGCAACTGCTGGCCGACGCTCTCGGTGGCCACGCGGTCGTCTCCATGCCCGCCTCGACCGGTTTCGGTGCGGCGGTCCAGGCCGGCCTGAAGGCCGCCGACGACCATTCTCCGATCCATTCGACCCGGTACGACCTGGTCGAATGGGTGTGGCTCCTGCACGACGACTGCGCGCCCGCGCCGGACGCACTGCGGCGGTTGCTCGAGTACGCCGTGCTCCACCCGGAGACCGCCGTCATCGGCCCCAAGGTCAGGGGTTGGCGGGACGAGCGACAGTTGCTCGAGGTCGGTGTCTCGATGACCGGGGGCGGCCGCCGGCACACGGGCCTGGAGAGGCGGGAGTACGACCAGGGTCAGCACGACGCGTCGCGCGAGGTCCTGGCGGTGGGGAGCGCCGGCATGCTGGTGCGCCGCGACGTGTGGGACGAGCTGGGCGGCTTCGACCCGAAGCTGCCCATCTTCCGCGACGACGTCGACTTCGGCTGGCGGGCCAACCTGGCCGGCCACCCGGTCGTCGTGCATCCGGACGCGGTCGTCCAGCACGCCGAGGCCGCGGCGCACGGCCGTCGGCGCCTGGGGGCGACGCGCGACCGCGCCCACCTGGTCGACCGTCGCAACGCGCTGTACGTCCTGCTCGCGAACGCGCCGGCGAGCCGGGTGCCGTTCGTGTTCCTCCGGGTCATGCTGGGTGGGATCGGCCGGGCGCTGGGATTCCTGTTCGGCAAGCAGCCGGCCCTGGCCGCCGAGGAGTTGCTGGCGGTGCTGGCCGTCGTCGGCCGACCCGACCGGCTCTTCATGGCCCGCCGGCGCCGAGCCCGCACCCGGAGGGTCGCGCAGGACGAGTTGCGCAGGTTCTTCCCACCCCCGGGCCAGCAGGTCCGGCATGCCGGAGAGACCGTCCTCGCCCTCGTCAGCGGCACCGGAAGCGGGTACGACCTGCCCGGCCGCAGCCGGGCCGCCACGGGCTCCGACGATGACGACGATCCCGTCGAGACCGAGTCGATCGTGCTCAGGGCTCTGCTACGACCACCGGTCCTCCTCCTCGGCGGTCTGGTCCTGCTCACGCTGGTCGCCGCCCGGGGTCTCGTCGGTGGCGGGCGGCTGACCGGCGGGGCGTTGCTGCCTGCGCCCGACGCCGCCGCCGACCTCTGGGCGACTTACACGCAGTCCTGGCACGGCGTCGGCCTGGGCAGCCCTACTCCGGCTCCGCCCTACCTCGCCGTCGTGGGCCTGCTCGGCACCCTGGTGCGCAGCCCGTCGCTCGCCGTCGACCTCCTGCTCGTCGCTTCCGTGCCGCTTGCCGGATTCACGTCCTACCTGCTCATCCGTCGCGTCGTGGAGTCGCGTTGGCTGCGGGTCTGGGTCGCCGCCACGTACGCATTGTTCCCGGCCACCACGGGTGCGATTGCCGCCGGGCGGCTCGGGACGGCCGTGGCCGCCGTACTGACGCCGGTGGTCGTCCTGGCGGCGGCGCGAACGCTGGGTTCACCCGGTCACCACGGCCCGTTCCGGGCGGCCTGGAGCGCCGGACTGCTGCTCGCAGTGACGGCCGCCTTCGTGCCGCTCGCCTGGATCATCGCGGTCGTCGTGGGTGTGATCGGCATCGTGACGGTCTACCGGGACCGGGGATCGGTCCTCCGCATCCTGGCGGCGCTGGCCGTCACCCCCATCGTGCTGATCCCATGGACGGCGCAGGTCGCCCGTGAACCGGTCCTGCTGGTCACGGAGGCCGGCATGCCCGGCCCGGACCTGTCCGACTCGGCGCTCGCGCCGTGGGCGATCCTGCTCCAGCACCCGGGTGGACCAGGGGCGGCGCCGGTGCTGCTGGGCGTGGGCGTGGTGCTCGCCGGCTGGGCCGCCCTGTTCCGCAAGGACCGCCGCGTCCTCGTCCTCGCCGGGTGGGCCCTGGCCGCGACGGCGCTCGTCGCCGGACTCGTCGTGTCCCGGCTACCCGTCACCGGCCCGACCCTCGAGACGCCCGTCGCCGGCTGGCCCGGCTACCCCGCGGTCCTGGTCGGGGGCGGACTCCTGGTCGCCGGAGCGGTGGGCGCCGAGCGGGCACGGCAACGCCTGTCCGGTGCCAGCTTCGGCTGGCGGCAGCCACTGGCTGTGATCGTCGCGGTCCTGGCGGCGGCCGCACCGATCGTGGGCGCGGGCTGGTGGCTGGTCCGCGGCGCCGACGACCCGCTCGATCGCCGCGACCCGACGGTGCTGCCGACCTACGTCGCCGACGAGGGTGCGCGTCCGGAGCGCGTCCGCACCCTGGTTCTCAGCCGCGCCGACGACGGCCCGGTGACCTACGCGTTGCTGCGCAGGGCGGGACCACGGCTCGGCGATGCCGAGACGGGACCTCCGCCGGAGGACTACGCCGCCCTGGACCGGGTGGTCGGCGACCTGGTGTCCGACCGCGGAGGCGCCGACGCGACCGCGCTCGCGCCGTTCGCGGCCCGCTACGTCTACCTTCCCGCCCCCGCCGACCCCGGCCTGGTCGACGTCCTGGACACCGTGCCCGGTCTCACCCGGGCAAGCGCGCCCGAAGGCGCCGTCATCTGGCAGGTCAGCGGAGCCATCGCCCGCGTCAGGGTGCTGGGCGGCGAGAGCGGTCCGGTCGTGGTGCCCAGCGAGGACGTGGACGCTGCCGGAGTGATCCCTCCCGGACCTGAGGACCGGCAGTTGGTGATGGCCGAGCTCGCCGACTCCGGGTGGAGCGCGACCTTCGCCGGCCGCGAACTCGACCCGACGACCGTCGACGGCTGGGCGCAGGCGTTCACGCTGTCAGCCGACGGCGGCGAGGTGGAGATCACCCACCGCAACGCCGAGCGGTCGGCCTGGCTGACCGCGCAGCTCGTTGCGGTGCTCGTGGCCGTGGTGCTCGCGTTGCCGGCCATGCGCCGCGAGCGCGGCTCGGTGGACGACGCAGCCGAGTTCGACCCCGACGAACCCGTGTCGCCGGACCTGCCGACCCGGCCGATCCGGGTGGGCGCACCGGCCGAAGAGCTTGTCGTGGTCGGACCGGCGGTGACGTCGACGAAGGCCCGGCGCCGGCATGCCTCCGCACCGTACCCGCCCCCGGACGACGGGCCGGTCCAGCCCTCCGGTGCCGAGATGCCGCCGCCCACCGAGCCGCCACAGGATGCTCCTTACGTCGGTCGCCGCGCGGCCCCTCGCGGTGGCGTGGGGAAGCGACCGGGCGGGCACCGGGCCAAGGGCCGTCGCAAGCGGGACGGTGGTGACTCGTGAGCCGGCCGGTCGCCACGGCACTGTGGGTGCCGGTCGGTGTCGCGGCCGTGCTGGGCATCGCCGCGTTCGTCGGGCCGCCTGAGTCCGTGGTGCGCGATCGTCCCGGCCGGGACGAGCCGGTCGTGCGGTCCACCCTGGTCTGCCCGTACGTCGGCGGTGAGCCCCGGGCGTCGTCGCACATCGGCGTGCTGCCACTGGGCGGTGCACCGGGCGAGCAGGCCGGGAGCGAGCCGGAGCCGGTGGCCGTCCAGGTCCTGACCGGCCCGGACGAGGAACCGGAGTCGCTGTTCACGGCCACGGCCGTCGGTGCCATGACGGTCGCGGAGGTCGAGACCGACGACGCCGCCGGATACGCCGTGCGGGCAGTGGGCGCACTGGCGCCGGGCCTCGCGGCCGAGCAGTCCATGCTCGCCGGGGGACCCGATCTCAGGGGGCTGGTGAGCGGACGGTGCGCGGGCCCGGCCCGTGAGCACTGGTTCGTCGGTGGTTCGGGCGCGGTCGGGCGGCGTGGACGGCTGGTGCTGTCCAATCCGTCGTCGGTACCGGCGGTCGTCGACGTGTCGGTGTGGGACGAGTCGGGCCCGGTCGATGCACCGGCGACCGAGGACATCGCCGTGCCCGCGCGGGGCCAGCAGATCCTGCTGCTGGACGCGCTCGACCCGGGGGCGGAGCGGATCGGCCTGCACGTCAGCGCCTCGCAGGGCAGGGTGGCCGCCGCCCTGGAGGTGCGCGAGACCGACGAGCTGGATCCGCAGGGCGTCACCTTCGTTCCAGCGGCCGCGGCGCCGTCCTCCGACGTCGTCGTCCCCGGTGTCCCCGCACACGGCGAGCGGACGCTGCGGATTCTCGCACCCGGCGACACCGACGCCATCGTCTCGTTGCGGCTGCTGGGACCCGAGGGCCCGTTCAGCCCGGTCGACCAGAGCGTCGTCACGGTGGCCGCCGGCACGGTCCTCGAGGTCCCCATCGATGACGCGGCCGGAGACGCCCCCGTCGCCGTCGCACTGGAGAGCGACGTCCCGGTGACGGCGGCCGTGCGGGTTGTCGACGCGCCGTCGGAGGGGCTTCCCGAACTCGCCTACACCGCGGCCACGGAACCGCTCACGGGGGCGGCACCGGCGTTGCTCGGCCGGGCCGGTTCGGACCTGACCACCCGGCTGTTGATCAGTGCGGTCGGCCGGCTCGCCGCGCGGGTTCAGGTGCGCGCCATCGCGGCGGACGGCACCGTTGGTGAGGAGCAGACGGTCGATGTCGCGGGCGGCAGCACCGTGCCGGTCGAGGTCGAAGCCGTCGGCGACGGTCCATGGCTCACCGTCGTGGTGGAGCCCGCCGAAGCGGGTACGGTCGTCGTCACGCGGGAGATCGTCGGCAGCGACGACGACGGAGCACTGCTGGACCTGATGCCGCTTGTCGCGCCTGCGGTCTCCGTTCAGGTGCCCGAGGTCGCGGGTGAGCTGCCGACCGGGTTGACGCCCGCGGGACCGATCACCAGGTGACCCTCGCCGACCGCCTCCGGGCTGTGTGACCGCCGGCATCGCGTCTATCGACCGGTACGGCGGACTCAGTCGTCGGGGGACGACCCGTAGGAGGGGTCGACCTCGTCGGGCTCGACTCCGAGCAGCTCCGCCACCTGTTCGGCGACGACATCGCCGACCAGGATGCGCAGCTGCCGCGGGGCGGGTGCGCGGGTCTCGACCGGCCGCCGGTAGACCACGATCCTCGCCGGCAGCGCGCCGGCAGCGGCGAACGTGCGGGCCAGCGGTACCCAGTCGCGGTCCCAGTCGTCGAGAAGGGGGACGTCCTCGACTGCGAACTCGACCGCGGCGAGCTGCTGGCGCCAGCGGCGGTGCAGGCGTTCGACGGTCTCGACGACCAGCTCGTCGAAGCGCTCGGCCCGGCTGCGTGCCAGCGGCGAATCGGCTGGGGCGAGCGGCCCTCGAGCAC
>JBOGDU010000270.1:0-2872 GCA_050743145.1 Jiangellaceae bacterium
GGGGCAACACCTATGAGCAGTACAACTCGCGTGAGGGCTGGAACGCCTTCAAGGTCCACGGCGGGGACGACGCCTTCATCCGCAACTTCGCCCATTACGCCGAGTGCGACGTCAGAGGTCAGATCGACAAGTACGACACCAACGGCGACAACCTGATCGAGTACCCGCACGGGTTCCTGACCGGTAACGACGCCGACGCGATCTCATTCCGCTGGGCCCACCCGAACGCGGGCAACCCGGCGAACCGCCAGGACCGTGCCGAGTCCGCGTATTGGTACGCGGGCGCTCGGTCGGCTGCGGAGGCGTACGGACTGCTCGGCGAGGACGACAAGGCGGCCGAGATGACCGCGCTCGCCGACGACATGCAAGCAGAGATCCTGACCCTGTGGGACGACGCTCCGGTCGACCCGGAAGGCGACGAGCGCCCGGGCCACGTGTTCAAGCACCGCCTGGTGAGCAACGACGAGCTCATCGCGTGGAAGGACCAGCAGAACTTCGCGCCGTTCATCGAGCGGGTCCCGCCGACCGACGACCCGAAATACCGGGAGGCGTTCCGCTACTTCGCCGACGCCGACGAGTTCCCGATCATGCCGTTCTACACCGCCAACCAGGCCGACAATGCCGAGGCGGCGACGATCGGACGGGGCGGTTCGAACAACTTCTCGAACATCAACTCGACCCTGCAGGCGCAGACCTTCTCCGCGGCCATCCGCGACTACCCGTCGGACTACATCACGCCGGGGATGTACCGGGCACTGCTCGAGTGGCTCACCTGGGTGCAGTACGTCGGCGGGAACAACGAACTGCCGAACAACAACGAGTTCTTCTTCAACTGGAACCCGAACACCCAGACCTTCGGGCGATCCGGGATCGACCACAACATTCTGGGCGCCTACAACTTCATGATCATCGACGACATCGCAGGCGTCCGGCCGCGCCTCGACGACGTGCTGGAGCTCTGGCCGATCGACGTCGGCTGGGACAACTTCGCGGTGAACAACCTCAGCTACCACGGCAAGGACCTGACCGTGGTCTGGGACCGGCCGGGCGTCGACCATTACGGCGACGCCGTGCCGGACGGCTTCTCCGCCTACCTCGACGGGCAGCGGCTCTTCACGCTGGACAACCTTGCACACGTGACCTTCGACGGCGAGACCGCCGAGGTATCGGTGCTGGACGGCAGTGGCGCCGACGTGCTGTTCGAGGTGACCACCGATTCGCCTACCACCGTGAACCAGTGCAGGAGTGGCGGCTGGCAGATCTTCTACGACCCCGCGTTCCAGAACCAGGGCATCTGCACGGCGTGGGTCCAGAGCGGCGGCAAGATCCAGGGCGGTCTCATCGGACCGCTGCTGACCGCGAACGACATCAGCTTGCAGGGCAACGAACGCATGGTCGACATGCTCCAAAAGGCCGGACGGGACATCTCGCCCGAGACCGGTCACGCGGAGAACCTGGCCGAGGGCCGACCGGTCACGGCGCCGTTCACTACGACCAGCCCGGCGTCTCGCGCGACGGCGCCCGAGCACGCGGTGGACGGCTTCACGGTCAGCGGCCTGCCCGCAACCGCGGGCGGGAACAACTTCAGTCGCCCCGGCTACGTGTCGCCCAACACGATTTGGGGAACCGAGGGCTCGCCCAACGACGAGGACTGGCTGGAGGTCGATCTGGGGTCGCAACAGGAGATCGACAACATCAAGGTCTACTTCTTCAGCGACAAGACCTACGACCCGCAGCAGAACTCCGAAGGCGACAACTACCGGGAGCCCCTCGCCTACCGCCTCCAGTACCACGATGGGACGGATTGGGTGACCATCTGGGGCCACCGCAGTCCGGAGCGCCCGCTGCCGAACTTCAACGAGGTCGCGTTCCCACGGTTGACCACCGACCGGGTGCGCCTGCTCGTGACCCCGCAGGGCGACTACGGCGTCGGGCTGAAGGAGATCCAGGTCTTCAACACCGGCATCGACGTCGAGCCGATCACGGCGCCGCAGGTCCTGGCGTCTGCGACACCGCTCTCCGGGTTCGCGCCCCTCACGGTGCAGTTCACTGCCGTGGCCGAGCACCCGGAGGGGGACGACATGACCCTCGAGTGGGACTTCGGTGACGGGACCAGCTCCGACGAGCTGAGCCCTGAGCACACCTACACGGAGCCGGGGTCGTACACCGCGACCTTCACCGCGACCGACAGTGACGGCGAGACCGGCAGCGCGTCGGTGGACATCGAGGTGGTCGAGTTCGACGGAAACCTCGCCCAACTTGCCACGGCAACGTGCTCGGTCACGTCTCCCTGGGAGAACTGCCAGGGCATCAACACCGGCGTGGATCCGACGACCAGCAACCCGGGGATCGGCGTCGGCTGGGGCACGTGGCCCAATGGCGGCACCCAGTGGATGCAGCTGACCTGGGACGAGCCCGTCGAGACCGAAAGCTCGGACGTCTACTGGTACCAGGACTCCCAGGACGGCAGCAACAGCGGAGTGAAGCGCCCTGCCACGTGGGTCATCCAGTACTGGGACGATGCCGCCCAGGACTGGGTGGACGTGAGCAGCCCGAGCGGGTACGGCACCGAGCTCAACCAGTACAACACGACCACGCACGACGCCGTGACCACGACGGCGCTCCGCGTCACCGTCGAGACGAGGAGCGACGCAGTGGGCGTCGGCGCGCTGCAGTGGAAGGTGTACGAGATCGAGGACTAGTCCGATCTAGCGACTGACCGAGGATCCGGCTGGGGCCACGAGGAGTGCCTTGCGACCCCAGCCGGCCGGGTCATGAGCGCCGCTGGCGGCGAACAGCGGACAAGATTGGAGCGAATGCCATGAAATCGGTGCCGAGCCGGCCACTCGGCCGTACCGGCATGGCCATCAGC
>JBOGDU010000271.1:0-15642 GCA_050743145.1 Jiangellaceae bacterium
CTGCGCCGCTGGCCGGTGCGGCGCCCGGTTGTCGTGAGCCGCGCAGTGCCCCATCGGCCGCGCTTCGGACGCCAGAGCCCCACCCGGCCACCGCTGATGCGGCATACCGCGCGGTGCGCCGACCAGACCAGGCGGATGAACCAGCGAGGCGGAAGACGCGGAGCTCGCACGCGGTCGTCGGACACCATGGTCCCCTCCTGGTTTCCCGGCGCCTAGCGCCAACGAGTCCGCCGCACACCGGCCAATGATGACAGTCGACGAGGCGCCCTGCGCGGCCATGAGCAATTCGACCTGGACACTGGTTCCGCCCGCTCCTCCGAAAGGATCTGGGCTGTGGCTGAACTGAATTGATCGAGGCGTTGCATGAGGTGCCTGACCGTCTCGGGCGCGCCCACTTGTCGGTCCAGGTGACGCAGATCCGTCACTGGTCGTTGATCCGGATGCTGTGCTGCCTCGTCGGGCCGCCGGAAAGGAACTCGGGCTTAGAATTCGCGCCGCCGGGACCGACATGCAGGGAGGGGCCACGTGGCCGCAGGAGGAACGCCGTTCGAACCGTCCCCCGTCAATGTGAGGATCAAGATCTCAGCGTCGTGGACGTCGATGCTGTTCGTCTTCGCCTATGTCGACCTGTTCAGCCTCTACCGACCCGACTTCCGAGCCGACCTCGAGGCCGGTGAGGTGGGCGGGTTCGCCGTCAACCGGTCGTTCCTGTTCGGGGTCACTGCGTATGTCGTCATCCCCAGCCTGATGGTGCTCCTCACGCTGGTCCTGCGACCGCGGCTCAACCGAATCGCCAACATCGCGCTGGCCATCGCGTATGCCGTCACGATCATTACTGGCGCGGTCGGCGAGTGGAGCTACTACATCCTCGGCAGCGGCATCGAGGTAGGCCTGCTCGCGGCCGTCGTCTACTACGCGTGGACTTGGCCAAGGCAACCGCAGACGTTAGAGCCGAACTCGACTACCGCTTGAATCGGAGCTCGACCTGGTCCGACGTAGAACGACCTCGTTGACTCGCGCGGTGATCTACCTCAGCTGAATCCTCCCTGCGGCCTTCCGCGTCCCTGAATGATCTCTCATCCACGGCCTGTCGCTCGCCACGAGCATGGGATCGGCTTGAGCCGGTTTTGCATCGCTGCAGGTAGAACGGGGCGCGCCCGAAGGGATTCGAACCCCTAACCTTCTGATCCGTAGTCAGATGCTCTATCCGTTGAGCTACGGGCGCAGGGTCACCATGACCGCGTCCCGAGTGTACCGGCGCTCATCAGCTGGCCGAAATCCACCGGAGCCGACCCCGCGCCGTCGATCGAGGCCTACCGATCATGCCGGCAACAGCATCGTCGAGTCCTTCACCCGCTTCTGCGGCAAGCGCAGGATGCTCATGTTGTCGTCCACCGGAGTCGTCGCCGCAGCTGTCGTAGCTGTCGGTGTGGTCGGGTCGTTCTGGCCGGCTGTGGTGTGCCTGGTCACCGTTCGGCTCACGCCCAGGGCCTGCCGGAGGTGACTGCGGTCGACTCCATCCCCGGCAGCGGTCGCGTCGTCCTGACCCTCACCCGTCGGTGTGCGGAGCCGTCCCTTGGTATGCCCGCGCCACCATCCGCACCCACCGGTGGACGGCGTCCTCGTTCGGCGCGAACGGTCCGGGCCGGAAGTGCGGTGACGACAGCCCACGCTGTACCGACTCACAGGCCGACCAGTCCTGCCGGTTCGTCAGGTCCCAGAACTCAACGGCGTATCCGGGATCGGTGTTGACGTCGACGAAGTACCACGAGCAATCGACGGTGGTCCGCGCAGGCCCGACCGGCGTCAGCAGGTGCGTCATCACGTAGTCCGGATGGAGAGAGATCAACAGGTTGGGGAACAGCCCGAGATAGAGCACCACTCGTGGGTCGACGCCTTCGATCGGCCGGCCTGACGACTTGCCATGGAGCGACATCGTCTCCGCGCCGTCGCGCAGTTCCATGGACCCGCCGACCCAGGCGCCGGGCAGATCGTAGTTGTGCCCACTGGTGGGGGGTGAGACGTGGCACAGCTCCGGGTGGATCAGCGGGCAGTGGTAGCACTCGTGGTAGTTCTCGACGAGCACCTTCCAGTTGGCTGCGACCTCGTAGTCGTGCCGAGCCAGCCGGACGAGTGCCTCCGGTCGGTATGGCGCGACGAGCGAACCCAGATCGCCGATGTGGTCCGCGAACGACGGTCCGTCACCGCCGGCGTTGACGAACACCCACCCGTGCCACATGGAGACCGGAAGCCGCACGAGTCCGAAGTCCGTGGTGTCGAAGTCGTCGACGTCCCGGAACCCGGGCGCCGCGACGAGGCTGCCGGACAGCGAATAGTTCCAGGCGTGGTACGGGCAGAGCAGCGCCTGCCTGGAGCCGGTCTCGCCAGCCGGCAACAGCTCGTGGCCACGATGACGGCAGGTGTTGGCGAGCGCCTGCACAGCGCCGTCGGGCGGAAACGTGAGCAGCACCGGGACGTCGCCGACGTCCACGCCGCGCTGAGTGACGGGCCGGCCTGAACCGTCCACGCGCAACTCGTCATCGCGTCCCACGCACGTCCACGTGGCGGCGAACAGGTTGCGGCGCTCCCAGTCGAGCACCTCGGGCGAGGTGTACGCGATGGCCGGCAGCATCGTGCCGCGCCCGAACGGCCGCAGTGCGGGCTCGAGGGAGTCCGTCGCGATCGGCGCGGTGCTTCCGGTGAGAACCATGCGGTCAGCATGTCCGAGGTGCAGCCCGCCGGAAAGACGGCGCGTGAATCCAGCCTGTTCGCGGCATGCCTGCCGTCTCGTACGTACCAATGCACGTAGCCGGTCCGGTCCGGTCCGTACCAACCTTACTCAACGGCTAAGGCCAGCCCACTTTGTGACCCGCTTCACGAGCCGTTCCATTCCGCCGACTGAGACGAGCACCGTATCGTGCGGCCATCCCAACGTTGTGAAAGCCCGCTCGCCAGCACCACCGAGCAGCCGGGCAACACACCAGCACACCCGTTGGGACCCCAGGTCGTGCCGCAGGGCCGACGTGGCAACCCGTGCGAAAAGGTGATCTTCCCGATGACTGCCGCAGCCACCGCCGAATACGACCTGAGCGATGCCCCGACGAACCACGAGCGCCTGCTCGGCTGGATCGCCAGCGTCGCCGAACTCACCCAGCCCGCCGGCATCCACTGGTGCGACGGCTCCGACGACGAGTGGCGTCGGCTCACCGACGCGCTGGTCGAGGCCGGCACCCTCGTTCGCCTCGACGAGGAGAAGAAGCCCAACTCGTTCTGGGCGCGCACCGACCCCACCGACGTCGCCAGGGTCGAGGAGCGCACGTTCATCTGCTCGGTCGACGAGGCCGACGCGGGCCCCACCAACAACTGGCGCGACCCTGACGAGATGAAGGCCGAGATGGTCGGCCACTACCGCGGGTCGATGCGCGGCCGGACGATGTACGTCATCCCCTTCTGCATGGGCCCGGTCGAGGCCGAGCAGCCGATGTTCGGCGTCGAGATCACCGACTCGGCCTACGTCGTCGCGTCGATGCGGATCATGGCCAGGATGGGTACGCGCATTCTCGAGGCCATGGGCGATGACGCCGAGTTCGTGCCCTGCCTCCACTCCGTCGGCGCGCCCCTGGAGCCCGGCCAGCAGGACGTCGCCTGGCCGTGCAACCAGACCAAGTTCATCACCCAGTTCCCCGAAGAGCGGATGATCTGGTCGTACGGCTCCGGCTACGGCGGAAATTCACTGCTGGGCAAGAAGTGCTACTCGCTGCGCGTCGCCAGCGTGATGGCTCGTGACGAGGGCTGGCTCGCCGAGCACATGCTGATCATGAAGCTCACCGCGCCGTCCAACGCCGTCCACTACATCGCCGCCGCGTTCCCGTCGGCGTGCGGCAAGACGAACCTCGCCATGCTCGAGCCGACGATCCCCGGGTGGAAGGTCGAGACCCTCGGCGACGACATCGCCTGGATGCGCTTCGGTGCGGACGGCCGCCTCTACGCGCTCAACCCGGAGTACGGCCTGTTCGGTGTCGCGCCCGGCACCGGCTGGAAGACCAACCCGAACGCGATGCGCACCATCGCCCGCGGCAACAGCGTCTTCACCAACGTCGCGCTCACCGACGACGGCGACATCTGGTGGGAGGGCATGACGGAGGAGCCGCCCGCACACCTGACGGACTGGAAGGGCCGCGACTGGACACCCGAGTCCGACGAGCCCTCGTCGCACCCCAACTCGCGGTTCTGCACGCCCATCACCCAGTGCCCGATCATCGCGCCGGAGTACGAGGACCCCCGCGGCGTCCCGATCTCGGCGATCCTGTTCGGCGGCCGCCGGGCTACGACGATCCCGCTGGTCACCGAGGCCCGCGACTGGATCCACGGCGTGTTCATGGGAGCGACGCTCTCGTCGGAGACGACGGCGGCCGCCACCGGTCAGGTCGGTGTCGTTCGCCGTGACCCGATGGCGATGCTCCCGTTCATCGGGTACAACGGCGGTGACTACTTCGGCCACTGGATCGCCCTCGGCAAGGAGGCCGACGCCATCAAGCTGCCGAAGATCTTCTACGTCAACTGGTTCCGCCGCGACGAGGACGGCGGCTTCCTGTGGCCCGGTTTCGGCGAGAACGGGCGGGTCCTCAAGTGGATCGTCGAGCGCCTCGAGGGCAGCGCCGTGGCAGCGGAGACCCCGATCGGCCACGTCCCGACGGCCGAGTCGCTTCACGTCGACGGCCTGGACCTCAGTCCCGCCGAGCTCGAGGAGTGCCTGCGCGTCGATCCGGACGAGTGGAAGGCCGAGGTTCCCGCCATCACGGAGTGGTTCGACAAGTTCGGCGACAATCTGCCCACACTGCTGTGGGCCGAGCTCGACGGCCTGAAGACCCGCCTCGGTCTGACCTGATCACGCCGCCACTCGGGCTCGTATCGGGCGCCGACTGCAGCGGCGAGAGCGATGAGGGGCTGCCCCGCTTCTCGATCATGCTCCGCCGCTGGGCCTGATCGGCGACGATCACGCCCTCCGCTCAGTCCGCTCCGTCCGCTTCGTCCGCGTGTCGACACGGGGTTGACGCGGGGAACGCGCATCGGCCTCGTGGCGCGCTCGGCTGTCGAGGTCGCCGTGCTCGAGACTCTACGCGGCTTGTGGTGGGTCGCCGGGCGGATCGGGCAAGGTCGGTTGCGCCGGCCGGCCCGAGCTGCGCCGCCCTGGCTGGCCCGCCGTGTTCTGCCCCGGCCGGTTCAAGATCGGCTGCTCCGGCCGACCTTCTATCCGCTCCGTCGGCGCGTCCAGGCCCGGCTGGGCTGCGGTGACGCCTGCGATGGCGACCTCGCCCGCGTCGTCTGCCGGTCTGGCCGGACGGGTCCGGGGTTTGGCTCGATATCTCGGATGCCGTGGGTCGTCGGGTGGGACCATTGGGCGCTTGCCGGTGCCTCGGACCAGCGCCCAGCCGAATCGCGTCTTGAGGTCGTGGTGGTAGTCACACAGCGGGTCGAGTTCGTCCAGCCGGGTGTGTCGGGTCAGCGCCCAGGGTTCGCGGTGGTCGTTCTCGGTGCGGGTCCGCCAGCACCCCAGCACCGTGCAGCCGGGGCTGGCCCAGGCGAGGGCGATCTTCTGCGCGGCCGTGGGCCCGCGCCCCAGGTGAGTCACGTTGAGCACATCGGCTCCGCGGGTGATGACGAGGTGCAGCACGGCCTGCCCGAGCAGCCTTTCGGCGACCGGCACGGGCACCGGGCCGACGCCGCGGATCTCGCAAAGTTCGTCGCCAGCTACCCGGCCGCGGCGCAGGGCCGCCACATCGACGCGCAGCAACGCCAGATACCGCGGGTTCAGCCGCTCTGGGAGTCGTGCCGGCGGCAGGTCAGCCTCCCGCCGGCTATCAAGCCGATCAAGCTCGCCCCCATTGGCGCTCGCCTCACCCGGACCCGGCGAGGCGCTCGGGCCGTGTGCCGTCTGGCTTGAACCGGAGTCGCCGTGGATTTCTTCGGCGTAACCTCGAGGAACTGGCCTCGCGGAGCGCTGGCCGACTTCGCTGCTCGTCGCCGGTGCGCCGAGGGCGCTGATGGCCGACCGATCCGCGGCCGACTCGACGGCCTGGTCGGCGAGCGCCATGAGCGCGTCGAAGGTGTACGCCGCAACCGGCTCCCTGCGGCCAGCCCCGCGGGCGGACCTGAACACCCGGTCGGTGAGCGCGTCCAGGACGGCGTTGAACGCGGCCCCGGCCTGCGGGGTGCCCTTGGCATGCAGGTTCCAGAACCCTTCACTGTCGGTCCAGCGACGCAGCTGCCGCTGGGAATGCAACCGCCGGTTCGTGGCCGTCGGGTCCGGATCGGCTGCCGCCCTCACCCGCGCGCATTCGTCCCGCAACTCAGGAACCGAAACCTGTCGGGCCAGGTCAACCAGGCGGTGTTCCTCAGCCGGATTCGCGGCCACCGCAGCAGACACGACCGCGGCCTGCGCCAAGGACAACTCACCTCGCCGCAGCGCACCATCGACGCCAGGCTGGTCTGGCAGCCGCGCGGACGTGTCGAGCGAGTCTCTCGCCGCGCCGGTAGACGTACCAGATCTCCTGGCCAGTTCCTCCGCCGCGGTCTTGGCCCCAGCCTTCTCCGGCCGATGGCTGGCCGCGATCCGCCGGGCCAAAAGCGTCTTCCCTGCCGCGCACAGCCGCTCCGACGCGTCCAACACGCCCCACAGGTCACGGGATGTCGACCCGGACATCGCGTCCGGTTCCATCCGGTCGACCAGCGTGGCCAACCGGTCCCGGATCTCCTTCGCGTCTTGGAACATGTGTTCGAGAATAGTGGCCGGGTCTGACACTGCGCTCCGGCATCCACAGGCTGATCAACGGCGCGGTCCGCGCGGCGACACGGGTCGATGAGGACTCAGCGGGACTGGGGCAGCCGGACAGTGCCTCGCTTCGGTGCAAGTGCGGAAGGTGGAGGCACGACTGGGCCAATATCACCGTCGGGTGCCTGGTCGAGGTCGACGATCACCGGTGCGTGGTCGCTCGGCCCGGTGCCTTTGCGAGCGTGACGGTCCACCCAGGCTGCCCGTACCCGGCTGGCCACTGCGGGGGTGGCCAGCACCAGATCGATTCGCATTCCCAGGTCTTTGTGGAACATGCCGGCCCGGTAGTCCCAGTAGGTGAAGACCCGATCGGTCGGCCACCGGTCACGAACGACGTCACGCAGGCCAACCGCCTGCAGCTGCGCGAGCGCCTCCCGCTCCGGCACGGTGACGTGGGTCTGCCCGATGTAGGCGTCTGGGTCGAACACGTCTGCATCGGTGGGCGCGATGTTCATGTCGCCACACACGATCGTCGCCCCACGGCGCTGCCGGACCACGTCGCGCAACGCCGCAAGCCACGCCAGCTTGTAGCGGTAGTGATCGGAGTCGGGAACCCGACCGTTCGGCGCATACACCGAGTGGACCTTGACGCCGCCGCACGTGGCGGACAGGGCACGCGCCTCCTGATGCGGGAAGCCGGGCCCGTCGGCGAGACCGGTCACCACGTCGTCCAGCCCCACCCGAGACAGGATCGCCACTCCGTTCCACTGCGTCTCGCCATGGGTGGCGACGGCGTAGCCACGCTGGTGCAGCTCATCGCCGAGCAAAGCGCTGAATGCGTCGTCGGCCAGCTTCGTCTCCTGCAGGCAGACGACGTCCGGCTGGCGCTGGTCCAGCCACGGAAGCAGCCGGGGCGCCCGCTGCTTGACCGAATTCACGTTCCATGTCGCTAGTCGCACCAGTTCACGGTAGTGGTTACCGCGGACCGCGAGATCGCGTACCGGTCGCCGGCACGAGTACGAGAACCGCGTGCCGGGCCGGGACCTTCAGCTGATTTGCCGCTCGGAGCCGGAGAGACCGGGACCCGGGACGGAGGACCGATGGCCGGGGACCAGGTGACGAAGCAGGTATCGACTTTCTGTCCGTTGTGCGTGTCGCGGTGCGGCGCGAAGGCCACGATCGACGACGGCACCTTCGTGGCGCTGGAGCCCGATCCATCGCATCCCACCGGCCCAGCGCTGTGCGTGAAGGGCAAGGCGGCACCGGAAATCGTGTACCACCCCGAGCGGCTCTTATGTCCGCTCAAACGCACGAATCGGAAGGGAGCGACGGCTTCGGCCGAAGCAGGTCGAGCCCTCTCACCAGAGCGCGCACCAGTGGGGCCTCAGATCTTCGGGATCACGAACTCGTACCCGGCGTCGTGCAGTGCCGAGATGATGTCGTCGAGCGCCGCGACGGTGTCCGACTGATCCCCGCCGCCGTCGTGCAGCAATACGATCGAGCCCGGTGTCACACCGCCCATCACCACCTCGTATACCCGGTCCGCGCCGGGCGCCTTCCAATCCCTCGGATCGACGCTCCACCCGAGCGGCTCCTGCTCGTAGGAAGCAGCCACCGCGTTGATACCGGCAGAGAAGTGGCCGCCCGGAGCCCGGAAGAACGGAACCTCGACATCGGGCGCCGCCGCGTGGATGCTGTCCAGAGTCCCGCCGATCTCGTCTCGCATCGCCTCATCGGCGCGCGTGGACAGTTTGAGGTCGTGGCTGACCGTGTGGTCGCAGAGAGTGTGGCCGCCGTCGACGATGTCCTCGATGATCTCGGGGTGCTTCTCCGCGGCCGCTCCGACGACGCAGAAGATCGCCGTGACGTCGTGCGTGTCGAGGATGTCGAGCACCTGCGAGGTGTACACGTCTGACGGCCCGTCGTCGAAGGTCAGCGCGACCGTTCGGCCGGGCACGCCGGTGGTGATGATGACGCCGAGCGCGTCGCGTTGCGGCGGGAGCACGTCGGCGTCGGCGGCCGACGGTGACGCGGTGGGCGGCTCGGAAGGCTGATCGCCCGCCGGCAGTTCGCCGGCGGCGGCCACGTCGTCGACGTTGCCTCCCGCGACGTTGTCGACCACGAACACGAGACTGGCCACCACGCCGGTGACGAGCATGGGCTTCCACGATGGGGCCACGCCGACCTCGCCGCAGTTGGTGAACCCGCCTGCCCGGGCTCTGCCTTTCCAGGGTATTGATCAGGTGGCCGTGATCCCGGCGACACGCTCATGGTCGCGTCCGGCCTGATGACCATGCGCGGTGGCGAGTCGATCCGCCACCTCACGCGCGTCCGGTCCGAACTCACGCACCGCGAGCACGCGATCGAACACGCCGCGCAGTGTGGAGGCATCGACGATCACATCCGCCGCAGGTGCTCCATCTCCTTGCGGATTTCCTCGGCTGCGAACTCGTCGTTCTGGTAGACGTCCCACGCGTTCAGGACAACACCGATGCCCCACCCAACGATGGGGAACACCGGCCAGAAGAACCCATCCGGGTTCGTCATAGCCCAGATCACGACCAGGAACGCGTTGACCAGCGCGTAGACCAGCAGATGCCCCTTGAAGTCGCGCTGCTTCTTGAGCCGCTTGATCGCCCGCTCGCGCAGAGCCGTGTCGGCATCTGTCTGAAGGAGCTCGTCCATCGGTTCCACCTCCTCTCCGTGCCCACGCTATGGCGATGGCCTAACGGCCATCAGGGCCGATGGGCTCCAATCGACGGGTCGGATGGCACTGGCTCGGATGACCATGCTGCGCCCCTCCGCCCGATGATTTGACCGCGTGACGAGGCCCACTTGGGGCAGTCATCCGCCGGCCATGCGCGACTCTTGAGGGGCCTCGACCCGCCGCCGACGATTGCGGCAGGCGCAGGCATGACCCAGGAGCGGTCGGCGTGTCATGAGGTGCAGCGGCGGGGGCTTCTCGGATCGGCGTGGTTCCTCGTGGGGCGGGAGGACGAGCTGTGGGCGGAGCTCGACGGTTTTGAAGACCCGCCTCGGCCTCACCTGAAACCGTCTTCGAGCACGGCGTTGATCTCCGCGCCGAAGAGCGTCGCGAAGATCGCCAGCCACAACCACAGGAGCAGCACCACCACGCCGGCCAAGGGTCCGTAGGTCTGCGCGTAGGAGCCGAAGTTGTCGACAAAGACAGAGAAGCCGACTGACGCAGCCAGCCACAGGACCAAGGCCACAATCGCACCCACGGAGAACCACTGGAACCGTCCGTCCGCGCGATCCGGGCCGACCCGGTACAGCACAGCGAGCGCGAGGAGGACGGTCACGACCAGACCCACCCAGCGTCCCACCTCGACGACGACGTGCAGCCAATCTGGCAAGTCGAGAGCGTTGAGTACTGCCGGCACGACTGCAACCAGCGCCACGGCGGCGACGACGAAGACGATCGCCGCCAGGGTCAGCCCCAGTGCCATCAGCCGCCGTCTGACGACGTTGCGCTCATCCGTCGTGCCGTAAGCGACATTCACCGCCTTGATGAGGTTCGCGATACCGCCGGACGCGCTCCACAACGCGAATCCGAGGGCCACGACCAGGCCGATGCCCAGGGACCGTTGCTCCGCGCCGGCGATCGACTCGAGTTGTGACGTCAGCAGTTCGGCGGCGCTGTCGGGCAGTGCCGTGCCGAAGGACTCGAGCTGCCGCTCGACGTCCTCCGGGTCGCTGACCAGGCCGTACAGCAGCACAACCGCGATCATGGTGGGGACTATCGCGAGGAAGGCGTAGAAGGCGACCCCCGCCGAGACCAACGGGAGCTGTGCTTCCCGGGCCCGCTTCCAGGCCGCCTTCACGACATCGAGACGTCGGCGCCAGGGCCCCCGTGTCGCGCCCCCCTGCCCGCCCCCGGCCGGCCGGGCTTCCTGCTCAACCCCCATGGCCCTCCCGTACCCGAACCATCGTGTCCCAAGCTGCGGGAACGGAATACGCCCTGGTCAGAGTGGCGGAGGCGGCGGGATTTGAACCCGCGAGAGGGTTTGAACCTCAACCCGCTTAGCAGGCGGGCGCCATAGACCGGACTAGGCGACGCCTCCACGCCCGTCGAGAACAGGCGCCGCAAGGGTACCCGTCGGGATCAGGACGCGGCAAAGTCAGATGTATGGAGCGGCGACCGCCCCTCTGGGTGGACCGTAAGCAGGCCGGAGTCGAGCTCGCGGCACGCCTGCGCGACGACCTTCCGCGCGACGGACGGGCGCTCGTCCTCGGGCTGCCGAGGGGCGGCGTCGTGGTGGCGGCCGAGGTGGCGCGGCTCCTCGACATCGAGTTGGACGCGCTTGTCGTCTGCAAAGTTGGCGTGCCATGGCACCCGGAGCTGGCTCTCGGAGCGGTGGGTGGCGATGGCGTCCGCGTCCGCAACGACGACGTCGTCCGCCACACGGGCCTCAGCGACGCACAGCTCGAACAGGCCTTCATAGCAGCGGAGAGCCAGGTCGCCACGCGGGAGAAGGTACTGCGAGGCGGCCGCGCGCTCCCGGAAGTCACCGGCCGTCCCGCGGTCATCGTCGACGACGGCCTCGCGACGGGTGCCACCGCACTGGCGGCGACCCAGGTCGTCCGGGCTCTCTCGGCCTCGGTGGTCGTGCTCGCGGTGCCCGTCGCGCCGGCCGACATCGACTCTCGCCTGGCCGCCGCTGTCGACGCGTTCGTGGCACTGGCGCGTCCTCGCCGGTTCGGCGCGGTCGGAACGTGGTACGAGGACTTCAGGCAGGTCGAGGACGACGACGTCCGCGCTCTGCTCGATACGTGACGTCCCCCACACCAGGTAGGGCAACCGCGCGGTGCGCTCATGCGTCTTTTCATAGGGAGCATCCGTATGCGGTTGAATAGGTGGGTTGTGGGCAGGGTCGAGGGCAAGGTGACGCGCACCGAGCGCGTTGCACAGCAACGCGGCGGTAGGCGGCGTGCCCGACTCGAGGACCGCCGCAGGGAACGTTCCACCGGGTACGGGCGCTTTCTCGGCCTCACCGCCCTCGGGTCACTCGTCCCCGGTGCAGGTCTGTGGGCGGCGGGCCGGCGTCGGTCGGGCACCTTCTTCATCGTCTGCATCGCACTCGCACTTGCCGCCGCCGCGGCCATCATCGTCCTGGTGCCGCGGTCGCGACTGGCCGCCGTCGCCTTCAACCGTGATGCGCTGACCGTCCTCGGCGTCGGCCTGGCCGCCGGCGCAGCCATCTGGCTGTTCGTCGCCCTGACCAGCCACCGGGCACTCGAGCCGAGCGGGCTGTCCGCCGGTCAGCGGCTCGGCGGTGCTCTCGTGGTCACCCTGGCCACGAGTCTGGTCATCGCGCCACTGGCGCTGGGCGCGCGCTACGCGTTCACCCAGCGCGACCTCATCGGCGCGATCTCCGCCGGCAACGACGGCGGCAGCCTCACGACGCCCGAGATCGAAGAGCAGGCCGACCCATGGGCCGAGATTCCGCGGGTGAACGTCCTCCTCCTCGGCGGAGACGCCGGACGGGGCCGCACCGGCCTGCGTCCAGACACCCAGATCCTGGCCAGCATCGACACCAAGACCGGCGACACGGTCATGTTCTCGCTTCCGCGCAACCTGCAGGGCGTCCCGTTCCCGACCGACAGTCCGTTGTACGAGTACTACCCGTCGGGTTTCGGCTACCGCAACGACGACGCCAACTACCTGCTCAACGCCGTGTACCAGAACGTGCCGGCGGAGGTGCCGGCGGAGGTGTTCGCGGGCTCGGAGAACCCCGGCGCCGATGCCACCAAGTGGGCCGTCGAGGGCACGCTCGGCATTCCCGTCGACTACTACGTGCTCGTCGATCTCGCCGGATTCCAAGCGATCGTCGATGCGCTGGGCGGCATCACGATCGACGTCCCCCGGGACATCCCGATCGGAGGCGGCATCAACGAGTTCACCGGTGGACACAACCCGGTCACCGGATACATCGAGGCAGGCGTCAACCGGCATCTCGACGGCCACGAGGCACTGTGGTTCGCGCGATCACGGGAAGGGTCAGACGACTACGAGCGGATGGCGCGCCAGCGCTGCGTCATGGGAGCGATCGTCGACGAAGCCGACCCCGCCACCATGCTCACCAGGTACCAGAGCCTGGCCGCCGCGACCAGGGACATCGTGCGTACCGACATCCCGGCCGATCTCTTCCCGGCCTTCGCCGAGCTGGCCCTGAAGATCAAGAACAGGCCTCTCGAGACGTTGTCGCTGGACAACAGGTTCTTCGCGAGCTTCGGCAGTTCGACCAGCAACCCCGACTACGACGCCGTCCACCAACTCGTACAGAAAGCCCTGGTCCCCGATCCGACCCCGACCGCGACGCCGACGCCGTCGGCATCCGCGTCATCGGGGACGGGCACCGAGCCCGGCGGCGCCGGCACCTCGACGCCCGACCCGTCGCCCTCGGCCACGCCCGAGCCCGACGAGCCGACGGACCTCAACGTCGTCTGCTGAGACCGGACGCGGGCCTTACTGCTACCAGTGGCACCCCGGCCCGACGAACAGGACGGACTCGGGTTGGGAGCAGTACAGGCCGAGGTCAGATCGTCGAGCGATGCGAACCATCCTGTTGGTCGGGCCGCATCAGCTCTCGTCAGCATTCGGTCAGGCCGGTGGGCGCGCCGGGTTGCGGCGGACCAGCCGAGCCCGCATCTCACGCGCCAGCTCGCGGGGCTCCACGTCGAGCACACCGGTACGGATGATGCTGCGACGGCCAGCGGACAGGTCGACCGAGACGACCGGGCCGTCGGACTGGACCCGACGGACGTCTCGCCATGCCGCACGCCGGACACCGCCTCCTGGCCCGGTCGAGTTGAGGAACCCTTCGTCGTCGAGTTCGAGGCGGGCACCACGGCCGGCCAGTCGCAGCACACCGACCACGAACATGGTCAGCGCCAGCACGGCCAACAGCCCGATCAGCAGTCCCACGCCGACCAGTACTGCGCGGGACGGTTCCAGAGCGCTCAGAACCATCGCGCCCATGACACACAGGCCCAACCCCACGGCGCCGATGCCGACCCCGCGCAGCGCCACACCGGTGGGCACGCGGTAGACCTGCGGCTCGGAGGTGTCGGCGCCGGTGCTCACGTAACCAGTGTGACCGACGATGCCGGCCCAAAGCTCTCGTAAGCGGAGATTCCCGTCTCTCTCATTCGTAGAGGACGTAGCTCGGCTGCGGTCGTAACGCGAGTACCTCGGCCTGGGTCATCAACGGTCCGTTGCGCCGGTCCTCGTCGTAGAACAGCTTGAAGCCCGTGTACACGTGCGGCGCGAGATCCGGGGTGAGCCGGTTCCAGGTGGCGATCTTGTCCGCCGGGTGACCGACACCGTCGATACTCTTCACCAGCACCACGCCCGGATGGGGACCCAGCGCCGCCTCGTCCACGACGGTACGGGTGTGGAACTGGTGGTAGACCATGACCTTCTCCGGAAGGTCGTTCGCACGGACCAGTGACGAGAGGTACGCGGCGACGGCGGCGAGCTCACCCCCTGTTGTCGTCCCGATGACCTCGCCCGGCACCTGTCTGGAGCCGACGGCCCACTCGGGGTCGAGCGCCAGGCCGACGTCGGGTTCGAGCAGCCACTCCTCGAGCGCCTTCACCTCGTCGAGGAAGTCGGCTCGGCCGGGCTGGACGTTGAGCAGCAGCAGCCCTCGGTGCCGACGAGCCGCCGCGAGGTACCGCTCGACGACCTCGGCGGGCTCACGAGTGCGGTAGAGACCACCGTCCGCCGGGGACCGGTGAGCAATCACTGCGATGAGCTCGAAGACGGGTAGCGGCGTCCGTCCGTCGAGCGTGTAGCTGGCGGCCACCTTCTCGATCTCGCTGGCGCGCTCGTCGATGTCGCCGATACCCAGCCGACCCAGTGCCTCCCCTCGGCCGCCGGCGAAGCCCACGAGCCTGTGCTCGGGGAAGATCGTGCGCCCACCCCTGGGCAGTTCGGGAGGCGGCGGGGTCGGGGTGGGCGTGGGTGTCGCAGTCGGCGCGACAGCCTGCGTCGGCGCCCTCGTGGACGGCGCGGCGTCGGGCTCGCCGGCACTGGTGCCAGCGCATGCCGCAAGGGTGAGACCCGCGGCCGATATTGCGACGACGCGGTGGAGGCGCATCCGTCCCAGTGTGCCCGCCGGATCAGGTCTACCGGACGGCGGCCTCCAGCCGCTCGTGTGACTCGGCCAGCAGGCGGCAGAGCGGGCACAGGTCCAGACCGCCCCGCCGTGCCCACGCCCACAGCCCTGCCCGTGCTTCGTGCGGCGTGTGCCCCACTGTGCCGGTGTCGCCACATTGATCACAGACGATGACGACGAGAGCGCTCATCTCTCCCCCGATCCGCCCGCCCGCCGTGCCCCGACGACGGGCCCCCCTCGGAATCAGAATGCCCGCTCCACGGCTCGGGCGCGAGCCGGAGACGACTTGTCCACAACGCGACACGGTGAGCGGAGCTCATGGAGCGGTTTCACACCCTCATAAACGCGGCACACGCCGTTCTGCCGCATGGGTGGGAGTGGCTCCGTACACAGCCGAATACGCTTCGGCCTGCCTTCGGGGGTCTGTCGGAGTGTCGAGCTACTCGTAGGCGAGTGTCGGGGTGATCGGGCGGGCCGCGAGCAACCTGGCAGGGATGCTCCCGGCAGCGGCGTACAGCAGTAGGGCGCCGATCGTCACTGCGATGTAGCTGAGCGGATCGAGGCCGATGGGGTTGAGGGTGGCTCCGCGGATAGCGGCGTAGAAGGCCATCCCGAGCGGGATTCCGATGGCGCAGGCGAGCATGCATGCGGCCAGGTGCGCGGTCAGGAACGCCGTGACGGTCTGGCGAGGTGTGACGCCGAGGGTACGCAGGATGGCGTGGTTATGGG
>JBOGDU010000272.1:0-3386 GCA_050743145.1 Jiangellaceae bacterium
CCGCCCGAGTCCGTCGACGAGTGGTATCTGTGCGGGCCGCACCGGCTGGTGACGACGGCGCGCGAGGTGCTGCTGCGTCACGGTGTCGATCGCGCCCACGTCCACTCCGAGCTGTTCCACGTCGGAGACCTGCCACCGAGGCCCGTGACGGCACCCGAGCCGGACGGCGCCGTCGTCAGCGAGGTCACGGTCGTCCTGGACGGCCGGCGCAGCACGGTGGAGATCACCGACCCGGACGAGACCGTGCTCGAGGCCGTCCTGCGGGTGCGCAACGACGCGCCGTTCGCCTGCAAGGGCGGCGTGTGCGGGACGTGCCGGGCCAAGCTGCTCGACGGCACGGTGGAGATGGAGCGCAACTTCGCGCTGGAGGACGACGAACTCGGCGATGGCTACGTCCTGACCTGCCAGTCGCACCCGTCGACGGCGTCGGTGTCGCTGGACTACGACGCCTGACGGGGTGGTGCGACCTCGATGGCCGCAGCGAGTGCGGTGTGCGTGGCCGGGCGGAGCAGCCGCGGCGCGCTGCGGGCGGCGTCGATCGCAGGAGCGCCTGCGAGCAGGACGATGCCCAGCACGCCGAGGGGGACACCTCGCCCGCCCAGGTCGAGCGTCGGCCAGGCCAGCCCACCGACCAGCCCCGTGACGGCAACGACCGCGACATAGTCGGGCGCATCGAGAATCCATTTCGGAACCCGGTCCGCGACTGCGCAGGTCAGGCCGGTCACGACCCCGACGACGGGACCGGCCGCCAGCCCGATGGTCAGGCCGATCAGGACGATCGCGACCTCGCTGATGCCGGCATCGAGCATGGTTGCCAGTGGGATGCCGCCGACGACGGCCGCGATGAGACCCCACACCGGGCCGTGTCGAAGGCCCCAGCGAGCGAAGCGACCGATGGTCCCCTGCAAGACCATGCATCCAGGGTGCACCTGTCAGGACCGTTGATGCAGGTCATTCATCGTGTCGCTGCCGATCTGTGACCTGATGTGCAGGTCCTTGTCACGGATTGGACACGTTGGGCTCTCTTCCTGCCCAGGGCTCGACCGGCGTGTCGACGACGCACGGCGCGGCCCGTCGTCGACCGCTATTAGGCTGCGGTCATCGTGCACCCCGGGGAGGCGCAGACGTGACCGTGACGGAGAACAGGGCCGGGTCCGACACCGACGACGGTCCACCGATCGAGTTCCGCAGCGACGTGACCGTCGAGCTTGTGCGGTCCAGCGCCCACGACTCCGACGTCCTGTTTGCCGCCCGGGTCTCCACCAAGGGGGAGCAGTCGCTCGAGGACGTGACGGCTGACGCCGAGCGCTCGAAAGGCCTGATCAACTTTCTGATGAGGGACCGGCACGGAACCCCGTTCGAACAGAACTCGATGACGTTCTACGTTCACGCGCCGATCTTCGTCTTTCGCGAGCACATGCGGCACCGGATGGCCAGCTACAACGAGGAGAGCGGGCGGTACCGGGAGCTGCGACCGGTCTTCTACGTGCCCGGGCCCGAGCGACAGCTCGTCCAGGAGGGCAAGCCGGGCCACTACACGTTCGTCGACGGAACCGCCGAGCAGCACGCGCTGGTCGACGCCGAGACGCGGCGGGTGTGCGCCGAGGCGTACGCCGCCTACCGGCGCATGCTCGACGCCCGGATCGCCCGCGAGGTCGCCCGCATCGTCCTTCCGGTGACGATCTATTCCTCGATGTACGTGACCTTCAACGCCCGGTCGCTGATGAACTTCCTCTCCCTGCGCACCAAGCGGGACGACGCCCGGTTCCCGTCGTTCCCGCAGCGGGAGATCGAGATGGTCGCCGAGAAGATGGAGGCCGAGTGGGCCCGGTTGATGCCATTGACCCACGCCGCCTTCGAGGCCAACGGCAGGGTCGCACCGTGACCGACGACGGCAGCCGCTGTTCAGGTGGCGGGCGGTAGCCTTCCGGGCATGACTGACGATCCCACCACCGGTCCCGCGGCACCCTTCGGCCGCGTGCTGACCGCCATGGTCACCCCCTTCCACGACGACGGCCGCCTCGACCTCGATGGTGCCGCACGGTTGGCCACCCATCTCGTCGACCGGGGTTGCGACGGATTGGTCGTCAGTGGCACCACTGGAGAGAGCCCGACCACGACCGAGACGGAGAAGGAACAGCTGATCAGGGTCGTACTCGACGCAGTTGGCGACCGGGCCGCGGTCGTCGCCGGCGCCGGTACGTACGACACCCGGCACACGCTCGAGCTCGCTCAACAGGCCGAGAAGGCCGGCGCTCACGGCCTGCTCGTGGTCACGCCTTTCTACAACCGCCCGCCTCAGGACGGCCTGATCCGGCACTTCACCGCCGCCGCGGACGCGACCGCGCTGCCGGTGATGCTGTACGACATCCCCGGCCGTTCCGGCGTCCCGATCTCGACCGAGACGTTGGTCCGGCTGGCCGAGCACCATCGGATCGTGGCCGTCAAGGACGCGAAGGACGACCTGTACGAGACGTCGTGGGTGCTCGCGCGCACCGACCTCGCGTACTACTGCGGTTCCGACGCTCTCAACCTGGCGCACCTGACCCAGGGCGCGGTCGGCATGGTCAGCGTGGTCGCGCACGTGGCGGCTGCCGAGTACGCGGCCATGGTCCGTGCCATCGACGCCGGCGACCTGACCGGGGCGATCCGGGTGCACCGGTCCCTGCTGCCGGCGGTGCGAGGGATCATGACCCGTACCCAGGGGGCGATCATGGCGAAGGCTGCGCTGCAGCTCACCGGCGTACTGCAGAGCCGGGCGATGCGCCTGCCGCTCGTCGCCGCCACGGACGAACAGATCGGGCTCCTGCGGACTGATCTCGTCGAGGCAGGCCTGATGTGAGCCATCCGCACCCGGAGCTCACGACCCCCCAGCCACTGGCCGAGGGGGGTCTGCGCATCGTCCCCCTGGGCGGGTTGGGCGAGGTCGGGCGCAACATGACCGTGTTCGAGCACTCGGGGCGTCTGCTGGTGGTCGACTGCGGCGTGCTGTTCCCCGAGGACCACCAGCCGGGGGTCGACCTGATCCTCCCCGACTTCGACCACATCAGGGACCGCCTCGACCAGATCGAGGCCGTGGTGCTCACCCACGGTCACGAGGACCACATCGGGGCGGTGCCGTTCCTGCTTCGCGAGAAGCCCGACATCCCGATCGTCGGGTCCCGGCTCACCCTTGCCCTCGTCGAGGCCAAGCTCACCGAGCACCGCCTCGACGCCTACCAGCTGGAGGTCGCCGAGGGGCGCACCGAGAGGTTCGGCCCCTTCGAGGTCGAGTTCCTCGCGGCCAACCACTCGATCCCCGACGCCCTGGCGCTGGCGATCCGCACGTCGGCCGGCGTCGTGCTCCACACCGGCGACTTCAAGATGGACCAGCTGCCCCTCGACGG
>JBOGDU010000273.1:0-20647 GCA_050743145.1 Jiangellaceae bacterium
CACCGCCCGTGCCCCGGAGGGGTCGACGCCGGCGGGGTCGAGATATCCGCGACGGTTCTGGCTCGCGACCACCCCGAGCAGGATGGCCGTCAGAAGCACGATGCCGACGACGAGCACCACCCGTCGCCAACGCCACCAGCGGTCGACCATTCGTGGCGCTGCGGGCGGCCTCTGGCCGGCGGAGCCGACGGGCGCGCCCGTCGCGGCCGACGTGGTGGTCACGACGGCACCGCCGGGCCCGCTCCGACCGGCGTGGGGGACCGGGTCGGCCGCGTCGCACGGGCGGCGTCATCGAGACGGCGCAGGGCCGCGTCGTCGTCGGCGGTCGCCGACCGGTTCCCGTAGTGCACCGCGTCGAACAGGCGCGCACCCGCCCCCAGGTCGGCGGCGACCGCCGGCAGCAGGGCACCCGCGTCGGCGGCGGCCTCGTCGGCCGTCCGGCCGGGCCTCGGATCGAGCACGCCGCGTTCCTCGAGCCCGGCGACCGCGGCGCGGTATCGCTCGACGACCGCGACCCGCCAGTCGCCGCGCATTGCTGCGGCGTCGGCTTCGGCACGGTGCTCGGCGGCGCTGTGCCGTCCGGTGGAGAACACGGCCCCAGGCGTGGGTGCCCGGCGGGCCAGCGGGCCGGTGCGACGCAGGACGACCACGGCGACGAGTGCCAGCAGTCCGAGCAGGACGAGCAGGCCGACCGGCCCGGAGATCGCACCTGCCGCGCGGGAGAACAGTTCGTCGATGCGTTCGAGCACCCACTCGACCACGCGCTGGAGCAGTGGGGGCTCGGCGTCGTAGACCGGGTCGGCCAGCTCGAGGCGGGCCCGCTCGCGCGCCTCGTCGCGCCCGAGGTCGACCGGGACACCGGCCGCCCATCGGGCCGGTGCCGTCAGGGCCGCGGGCACGAGCCCAGGTGTCACGTGGCGCCGGGGGCGGGCGGTGCCGGCGGACCGGCATCGGTGCGTCCCGGGATCGTCACCCCGGCGGCCCGGGCCAGGTCGATGTCGAGGCCCTCGCGACGGATGCGGCGGTCGACGTAGAGAAGCACGGTGGCTGCGGCCGTGAACGGTGCGGTGATCGTGGAGGCCACGATGCCACCGAGAGCGGAGATCACGAGCGTCAGCAGGAACTCGCTGTCCGAGGGCTGGTCGCCGACCAGGAACAACGGCAGCGAGAAGGGGACACTGATGACCTGCGAGATGATCACGGCGATCAACAGAACCAGCAGCAAGATGCCGAACACCCGCCACCACGACCCCTTCACGAGCTCGGCCGAGCGGCGCAAGGCCCCGCCGACGCCGACGGGGCGCGAAGGCCCGCCGGCCCCGGGAGCCGTCGACTCCAGCATGAGCGACGGTCCGGAGAGCGCGTACCGCACGTACAGCCACACCGTCAACGGCACCGCGGCCAGCGCGAGCAGGCCGGCGAGCGCGGCGGTGACACCACCGTCGGCGCCCGCCGCACCGAGGGCGACAGCCACGGCCGTCACGATCAGGAACGGGGTGAGCCAGATGAGGCTGTAGACCAGTGTGAGCAGCAACAGCCGGGGGAGGCGTCGGCGCGCGGCCTGCCATGCTTCCCCTGCCTTCATCTTCTCGCCGAGCACGGCCCGGCTGACGACGACGGTCAGGATGCCGGTGAGCACGACGGTCGCCACCCAGGTGACGACGACCACGATCGCGGACGCCCCGAGCAGGCCGGCCACAGCCTCGAAGACCTCGCCGGGACTCGCAGTCGGCTCCAGCGACTCGATGGCCGGCGCGCCCCTGAGCAGCACGTAACCGACGCCCAGGCCGAGCAGTTGGGTCAGCACGGCGACGATCGCCGACAGACCGAGCATCGGCCCCGGGTTGCGCCGGATCGTCGTGACCGCGCCGTCCAGGATCTCGCCGACCCCCAGCGGTCGCAGCGGGATCACGCCGGGCTTGACCGTCGGAGGCGGAGCCCATCCCCACCCGGTGGCCCCTGGTGCGGCCGGCGAGGGCTGTTGTCCCCACCCGGGCCCGGACGGCGGTGGAGTCGCACCTGTGGGCGGCTGTTCGGGTCCGGGAGCCTGCCCGGGGGCGGTCCAGCCCGGTTCCGGCGGCTGCCTGGTCGACCAGCCCGGATAGGGCGGCTGGCCGGAGCCGGAGCGCGAGGAGTCGTCGCTGGGTCCCTCCCAGCCGGGCGTCTCCGACATCGACGATCGCTCCCCGGTGCCGGTCGGGAGCAACCAGGTGCCCGACCGGCGGTCGCGGGCGCGGGCGACGCCCTGCGGACAGGTCGGGCACATCGTGTCACGGCCGCACGGGTTGGCCGACGCCGACCGGCGCCGACGGCTGGGCTGTCGATTTTCACGATTCGGGGCCGTCGACCGCACAATGGAGTCATGAAGGGACGCGTGCTCATCGTCGACGACGACACCGCGCTGGCCGAGATGCTCGGGATAGTGCTCCGCAACGAGGGGTACGAGCCCACGGTGGTGATCCGCGGCGACGAAGTCCTCCCGGTCTTTCGGGAGTTCAAGCCCGACCTGGTGCTGCTCGACCTGATGCTGCCGGGCAAGGACGGCATCGACGTCTGCAAGGAGATCCGGGCCGAGTCCGGCGTACCGATCGTCATGCTCACCGCGAAGAGCGACACGGTCGACATCGTGGTGGGCCTGGAATCCGGCGCCGACGACTACGTCGTGAAGCCCTTCAAGCCCAAGGAGCTCGTCGCCCGCGTGCGTGCCCGGCTGCGGCGCACCGACGACCCCAAGCCCGAGACGCTTGCGGTCGGCGACCTGGCGATCGACGTCGCCGGTCATTCGGTCAAGCGCGATGGCACGGCCATACCGCTGACCCCGCTGGAGTTCGACCTGCTCGCCTGCCTCGCGCGGCGGCCGTGGCAGGTGTTCACCCGGGAGGAGCTGCTGGAGAAGGTGTGGGGGTACCGCCACGCGGCCGACACGCGCCTGGTCAACGTCCACGTCCAGCGGTTGCGCTCGAAGGTCGAGCTCGACCCGGAGCGTCCCGAGGTCGTCGTGACCGTTCGCGGTGTCGGCTACAAGGCCGGTCCGGCCTGACGTGACCCGCGGCGTCGTCCAGGCTGCGCGCGCTGGCGACCTCCACCGGCGCAGCGTCGGCATGCTCACCGACGCCGGGGAGCGGCTGCTGCGGACCTGGCGCCGCATCGTTGCCGCGTGGCAGCGCTCGATCCAGTTGCGCGTCGTCACCGCCACGCTGGCGTTGTCGGTGGTGGTCGTCTCGCTGCTGGGGATGACCCTGCTGCGCCAGGTGACCGACGGCCTGCTCAGCCAGCAGCGGGACACCGCACTGGCGGAGACGACCGCAGGCATCCGGATCGCGCAGACCCTGCTCGACGCCGCCGACGAGGCCGGGTCGACTGCGAGCAACCTGCTGACCCGGCAGATCGTCCGCGACCTCACCTTCCGTGGCGGAGCCGAGGGCGACGCCAACCGTCCTGCCGTCGTTCTGTTCCGCGACGACACACCGACCTACTCGCGCGACGTGGAGCCGAGCAGCGTGCCCCAGGACCTGCGAGACGCGACCGAGGACAAGAACTCGGTGTTCTGGACCTACACGTTGATCACCTTCGAGTCCGCGCAGGAGCCCGATCGCGCGGCCGAGCCCGGCCTCGCGGCCGGGGGACAGGTCCTGACCCCGGCGGGGGAGCGGTACGGGCTCTACTACCTGTTCCCGTTGACCGAGCAGGAGCAGACCCTCGATCTGGTCCGCACCGCGCTCGCGACGGCCGGCGTGGTCCTCGTCCTGCTGCTGGGCGCCATCGCCGGACTGGTGACCCGGCAGGTCGTGACGCCGGTCCGGCTGGCGGCGCAGATAGCCGAGCGGTTCTCGGCCGGTCGCCTCTCCGAGCGGATGGTCGTGAGGAACAGCGACGACATCGGCCGGCTCGCGATCAGCTTCAACCAGATGGCGGGCAGCCTCCAGCACCAGATCGGCCAGCTCGAGGAGCTCTCGCGGGTCCAGCAGCAGTTCGTCTCCGATGTCTCGCACGAGCTGCGGACCCCGCTGACCACCGTCCGGATGGCCGCCGACGTGCTGCACGAGTCACGCGAGGAGTTCGACGATCCGGTCGTCCGCCGGTCCGCGGAGCTGCTGCAGGCCCAGCTGGACCGGTTCGAGTCCCTCCTGGCCGACCTGCTCGAGATCAGCAGGTTCGATGCCGGCGCAGCCGTCCTCAACGCCGAACCGGTCGACGTCCGCGACATCGTCCACGCCGTCACCGATGCGGCCGCTCCCCTTGCGGCACGCAAGGCCACGGAGGTGAGCGTCGAGATGCCGTCGACGCCCTGTGTGGCCGAGGTCGACGCGCGCCGGATCGAGCGCGTACTGCGGAACCTGGTCGTCAACGCGATCGAGCACGGCGGGGGACGCCCGGTCGAAGTCCGGGTGGCGGCCGACGTCGATGCCATGGCGATCTCCGTGCGCGACCACGGTGTCGGCCTCAAGCCGGGTGAGTCGTCGCTGGTCTTCCACCGGTTCTGGCGGGCGGACCCGGCCCGGGCCCGTAGCACCGGCGGCACCGGACTCGGACTGGCCATCGCCCTCGAGGACGCCCGGCTGCACGGAGGCTGGCTGCAGGCATGGGGTGAGCCGGGTGCCGGCTCCCAGTTCCGCCTCACGCTGCCGCGCCGCGGCTCCGACGAGCTCAAGGCCTCGCCGATCCCGCTGATCCCCGAAGACGCCGACGAGGGCAGCGGACTCGACGGTGTGGGCGAGCCGTATCGCCGTTCGGACTCCGTCGCCGCCGAGCCGACCGAGGCGGGTCGACGTGCGTAGGGCGGTTGCGGCGACCGTGCCGGCGGTGCTGGCGGCCCTGCTGGCCGGCTGCGCGGGCATTCCGACCTCCGGCCGGGTCGTGGAGGGCGAGGCCGTCGGCGAACCGCAGCGGCCGGTGCCGGTCCGGTTCGAGGCGAATCCGCCCGTCCCGGGAGCGGACGAGGAGGGCATCGTCCAGGGCTACCTCGACGCCATGGCCTCCTACGAGCGCGACTATCCGATCGCCCGGCAGTTCCTAGCCCCCGACGCCGCGGCGGCCTGGGAGCCGGGCGACGGTATGACGATCTACACGGCCAGCACCGATGCCGTGACGACGGACCGCGGCCAGGTCCGGCTCACGATGACCGTTCAGGCGACGATCACGCCCGACCTCGGGTACGTCAGGAAGCCGGCACGGACGACCGAGGACTTCGAGCTGGCCCTGGAAGAGGTGGAGGGGGAGTGGCGCATCGCGAACCCGCCGGCCGGCCTGCTGGTCTCCGACCAGGACTTCGAGAGCGAGTTCCGGGCGTACAACCGTTACTTCTTCGACCCGGACTTCGAGGTCCTCGTCCCCGACCCGGTCTATCTGCCGGTCCAGGGCAGCGAGACGACGCTGCTCGCGGAGGCGCTGCTGCGGGGGCCGTCGGGATGGCTCGCGCCGGCCGTGCAGACCGCGTTCCCGGACAACACCCGCCTCGGGGTGCCTGTGACTCTGGAAGCGGGGCGGGCGTCGGTCGAGCTGACCGCCGAGGCGACGACGGACACCTCGGACGAGCAGCGTGAGCGGATGGCGGCCCAGTTGGCCTGGACCCTCGAACAGGTCGAGCCCGTCCAGCAGGTCTCGGTCACCGCGGGGCGAGTGCCGCTGACCGACGTCGACGTGTCAGCGCGGGCAGCTGAGTCGTTCGGCCGGTACGACCCTGCGGCGCCCCCACGGCACCGCGATCTCTACGCCGCGACCGAGGATGGCGTCGTCGTCGGTGACGGGCTCACTCCCGTACCCGGTCCGTTGGGGGCCACGCCCGGCATCCGGGAGCTCGCGGTGGACCCGAGCGGCGGACGTGCGGCCGTCGTCGACGCGACCGGAACCCAGCTCATCTGGGCTCCCTTCGAGGACGGCGCCGCGGCGGTCACACTGGCGACCGGCGCCGAGCTGGTCGCGGTGTCCTGGGACCGGAGCGGTCTGCTGTGGGCCGTGGACCAGACGCCCGGCGGGTCACGGGTCCTGGTGACCCAACCGGGCGCAGAGGCCATGACGCTCCCCGCGGACGACTTCGGCGGCCGGCGGATCGACGACCTCGCGGTGTCCTTCGACGCCACCCGGGTCGCGCTGCTCGCCGAGGGCCGCGTCCTGATCGGCATCGTGCTGCGCGATCCCGACCAGGACCGAGCCGTGCGCGTCGAAGGCCTGCGGTCCATCGAGCTCGACGACAGGACGGTGACGGATCTGGCCTGGGCGGGTCCCGCCGAGTTGGTCGTGCTCGCCCGGGACGCCGGCGCGGCGCCGGCACCCTTCCGGGTCGGTCTGGCCAGCTCGGTCCGCAGCCCGGCCGGGGTCGTGCCCGGTGCGGTGTCGTTGACGGCGGCTACCGGCCAGGGACTCGCGGTCGGCACCGACGGCGGCCTGATTCTCCGCCAGAACGCCACGCTGCGGTGGGTCGAGCTCGGAGCGGCCACGGCACCGGCATATCCGGGCTGACCGCTGCCGGCTCGTCCACAACGCCGCGCCGTACCTCGTACCGGCCCGACCGGCACGCGGCACGCTGGGCGTCATGGGGACGCCACGGTTCGCCCGGCTGCGGCGCCTTCTCGACCATGCGGGGGATCTCGCGTTCGGCAGTGTCTGTGCCGGATGTGAGACTCGTCCGGGCCTGTTGTGCGACGCCTGCGCGGCGGAGCTGTCGGGTCCGGCGTGGCTGGTCGACCAACGGCCGGCCGGCCTGCGGGTCGCCGCCGTCGCACTGTACGGCGGAGTTCCCAGGTCCGTCGTCCTCGCGCACAAGGAGCGTGGCCGACTGGGCCTGTCGGCCTGCCTCGGCGACGCCCTGGCTGTGGCCGTCGCCGGTCTGCTCGAGGCGCCGGGCGGCTGTCCTGCCTGTTCGGCGCGGGCCGTTGCACTCGTGCCCGCGCCGTCGGGCCGCGCCGCCGTGCGCGCTCGTGGACACGACCCGCTGCTGCGCGTCGCCCGGCGGGCCGGGGTCCTCCTGCGTCGGGCCGGATACGAGTGCACGGTGGTTCCCGCGTTGCGCCAACGCCGCCGGGTGGCCGACCAGGCGGGCCTCGGCCAGGCCGCGCGCCGGGAGAACCTCCGCGACGCGATGGCGGTGCGGGCAGCGGCGGGCCCGCTCCTGCGGGACCGTTGTGTCGTGCTCGTCGACGACGTCGTGACCACGGGTGCGACGCTCGCCGAAGCTGCCCGCGCGTTGCACGCGGACGGTGTCGAGCCGTGCGGAGTGGCCGTGGTCGCGGTGACGGCGTGACGTCGGCGGATCTCTGTCCGATCCGGCTGTCCGAGCCGCCGGGGAGCAGATACCGTGCCGGTATGGCACCCGTCGCCCACCCACGTCCATCGACGCGGGGTGTGGTGCCCGGCCGTGGCCGGGGTGCCCACCCGACTGGCTGACCAGACCGGGGAGGTCCCGTGGAAATCGTGCTCAAGGGGCGCCGTACCGAGGTGCCCGAGCGGTTCCGGCGGCACGTGTCCGACAAGCTCGCCAAGCTGGAGCGCTTCGCCCACAAGGTCATCCGGATCGACGTCGAGGTGACGAAGGAGACGAACCCGCGCCGCTCGGGCGAGTCGGACCGGATCGAGCTGACGGTGCACTCGAAGGGCCCGGTGGTTCGGGCCGAGGCGGCGGCGGACGACCGCTACGCCGCACTCGACATCGCCGTCGACCGCCTGCACGCCAGGCTGCGCAAGGCCGCGGACCGCCGGCGCGTCCACCACGGCGCGCGCACCCCGATGTCGGTCGCCCGCGCCACGGCCGGCGTCGACGAAGCGGCAGCAGCACCCACCGGACAGGCGTCGGGTGCGGCCGATGTCGCCGAGCCGGCCGCATCGGACGCCGGCGGTCCGATGGTGGTGCGCGAGAAGACCCACGTGGCGAAGCCGATGAGCCTCGACCAGGCGCTGTACGAGATGGAACTCGTCGGCCACGACTTCTACCTGTTCGTCGACGCCGACACGATGACGCCGAGCGTCGTCTACCGCCGCCGCGGCTACGACTACGGCGTCATCCACCTCGACGTCTGATCCACTTCCTGCGCGGCCGTCGTCGTCCGGAGGGTTTTCGGCACTGGGTGCGTGGCACGCTCGGCGGTTGCACATGGCACGCTGAACGGTCGTTGCCGTGCCCGAGTTGCACCAGTTTGTGGAACCGTGAGGTGTGCCATGTGCTCGGACCCGCGCGGCGCGTAGCCGGCCGGACTGTCGGTCCCGGCTGGCACGATCGGTGTCCGTGTCTCCCGTACGCACCAGCCTGTCCCGGTCGCAGGCCCGCCGGGTCGCCCTCGCCGCCCAGGGCTTCGCCGACCCGCGGCCGCTGCGGCCCGACCGCCGTGCCCTGCGCCGGGTGCTCGGCCGGGTCGGCGTCATCCAGATCGACTCGGTCAACGTGCTGTGCCGGTCCCACTACCTGCCGCTGTACAGCAGGGTGGGACCGTACCCGCAGGCGATGCTGGACCGCGCGTCCAACCAGGCGCCGCGCCTGCTGTTCGAGTACTGGGCGCACGAGGCGTCGCTGGTCCCGGTGCAGATCCAGCCGTTCCTGCGGTGGCGCATGGACGGCGCGGCGGACGACGCATGGGGCGGGATGCGCCGGATCGCCGTCGAGCAGCCGGACTTCGTGGCGTGGGTGCTCGACGAGGTCCGCCGCCTGGGGCCCATCACGGCGGGAGAGATCGAGCATGATGCCCCGCGGCCGATCGGCGGCTGGGGGTGGAACTGGTCGCTGGTCAAGCGGGCGCTCGAGTACCTGTTCTGGGCCGGTCAGGTCACGGCGGCCGGCAGGCGGCGGTTCGAGCGACTGTACGATCTGCCCGAGCGGGTCCTGCCGCCAGAGGTCGTCGCGGCACCCACTCCGACGCCGGACGAGTCGTACCGCGAGCTGGTCCGGATCGCCGCCAGTGCCCAGGGCGTGAGCACCGAACAGAGCCTGCGCGACTACTTCCGGCTGGGAGTGACGCAGACGCGCCGTGCCGTCGGCGATCTCGTCGAGGCCGGCGAGCTCCTGCCCGTGTCGGTCGAGGGCTGGAAGCGTCCGGCGTACTTGCACCGCGACGCCCGGCTCCCGCGGCGGGTGTCCGGCCGAGCGTTGCTCAGCCCGTTCGACTCGCTGGTCTGGGAGCGAGCCCGTACCGAGGCGCTGTTCGGGTTCCGCTACCGGCTGGAGATCTACGTCCCGGCCCGGGACCGCGTGTACGGCTACTACGTACTGCCGTTCCTCCTCGACGACCGGCTCGTCGCCCGCGTCGACCTCAAGGCTGATCGGCGCGCCCGCGTGCTCCGGGTCCAGGCCGCGTGGATCGAGCCCGACGCTCCCATCGAGACCGCGGAGGAACTGGCGGCCGAGCTGGTGACGTTGGCGGTGTGGCTCGACCTCGGCGACGTGGTGGTCGGCGGTCGCGGCGACCTCGCCGGCGCCCTCGTGGCAGCGCTGCCGTCGGTCGCCTGACCGCTGCCCGGCAACTCTCCGCGATCCCGCGGCAGCACGAACACGCGGCGCCCGAGCCGTGATCAACGAGGGTCCGTCGCCAGCAGGTCGTACCAGTGCAGGTCGGCCCAGGATCCGTCGCCGAGACGCTCGGCGCCACGCTCGGTCCCGCAATGGCGGAAGCGGTTGCGGAACGCGACCTTCGCCGACGCGTCGTTCCCCCACGCGTGCGCGAGCACCAGACGGCGTAGCCCGAGGCCGCCGGCCTCGGTGGGGGCGAAAGCGTGCTCGATCATCAGGCGCACCGCCTCGGTCGCCACGCCCTTTCCACGGGCCACCTGGTGTACCCAGTAGCCGACCTCGGCACTGCCCGGTCCATGCGCGTCGTCGACGCCCATCAGTGAGAACGAACCCGCCGCCGGGCCGTGGTCGGAGAGGGCGACCGCCCAGTGGAGGCCGCGGCCGGTCGCGTGGTCCTCCTCGCGACCGGCGATGTAACCCAGCGCGGTTTCCCGGGTGTACGGGTCGGGCAGCCCGCCCAGCCAGTGTCGCGTGACCGGGTCGGTGCAAGCTTCGACGATGGCGTCGGCGTCGGAGTCGCGCCAGCGTCGCAGGACCAGGCCGTCGCCGCGGAGGACCGGGACGTCGAACCATGTGCGCGACGGCTCGCGGGGATCGTCGCGCATCAGGGTCGCTACCCACGCGTCGCGTCTCGCGCCCCGCTGGACCAGATGGGAGCGGACCGTGCCCTCGAACCGGAATCCGGCACGCCAGGCGACCCGCCTGGAGGCCCAATTGCCGACGTGGGCGTACCAGAGCACCCGAGCCAGCGCCAGCCCTCCCGGCTCGAGCCCATGCGCCACCACCAGTCGAACGGCGCTGCTCATGAGACCGCGCCCTCGAGCCTCCGCGGCGAGCCAGAACCCCACCTCGGCGGACCCGTCGCCTTCGAGCCGAAGGCCGATCATGCCCAGGACCCGGTGATCGGCCGGATCACGCACTGCCCAGGTCAGCTCCTGTCCGTTGTCCCAGCCGGGCGCGACGAGCTCGCGGACGAACCAGTCCGCGTCGCGGCGGCGATAGGGAACCGGCACTGTCGTCCAGCGCTGGACCTGCTCGTCCTGGCACAGGTCCGTGAGGCGGTCGACGTCGTCGCGCGTGGGAACCGAGAGGAGGACCCGGTCGTCCCGCAGTTCGAACGGACGCATCCGGGCATCTTGCCGTGTTCCACCGTCGAGGCTGAACCCTGTGTCGGCGCGGCCGCAACCTCAGGAGCACCGTCGACGCCACTGCGGTCGGTCGCGGCGCCCCGCGCGGACACCTCGACGTACCATGGTGCGTTGGGTCTACGTGGCCCGCATACCGCGACCTGCCGGCGCCCCGCGCCGATTGAATCCGGCCGTCTAGGAGTTGACCCGCGTGCCTGCCATGTTCGACAAGATCCTCCGCGCCGGCGAAGGCAAGATCATCAAGCGTCTGGAAGGCGTGGTTGTCCAGGTCAACGCCATCGAGGACGACTTCGCCGCCCTCTCCGACGCCGAGCTGCGCGGGCAGACCGACGAGTTCCGGTCGCGGCTTGTCGACGGTGAGACGCTCGACGACCTGCTGCCCGAGGCATTCGCAACCGTGCGCGAGGCGGCCCGACGAACGCTCGGCCAGCGCCACTTCGACGTCCAGATCATGGGCGGTGCCGCCCTCCACCAGGGGAACATCGCCGAGATGAAGACCGGTGAGGGCAAGACCCTGGTGTCGACGCTGCCGGGCTACCTCAATGCGCTCGGCGGCAAAGGCGTCCACATCGTCACCGTCAACGACTACCTCGCCCAGCGTGACTCCGAGTGGATGGGACGGGTCCATCGGTTCCTCGGGCTCGAGGTCGGGGTGATCCTCGCCGGCCTCACTCCGCCTCAGCGCCGGGTCGCGTACGCCGCCGACATCACCTACGGCACGAACAACGAGTTCGGCTTCGACTACCTGCGTGACAACATGGCCCTGCGTGCGGAGGACATGGTGCAGCGCGGCCATCCGTACGCGATCGTCGACGAGGTCGACTCTATTCTCATCGACGAGGCCCGCACTCCGCTGATCATTTCCGGGCCCGCCGACCAGCCCACGCGGTGGTACACCGAGTTCGCCAAGATCGCCGGAAGGCTGCGGCGCGAGGCCGACTACGAGGTGGACGAGAAGAAGCGAACCGTCGGCATCCTCGAGTCGGGTATCGAACGGGTCGAGGACTGGCTGGGCATCGACAACCTCTACGAGAGCGCCAACACGCCGCTGATCCAATTCCTCAACAACTCGATCAAGGCCAAGGAACTGTTCCACCGCGACAAGGAGTACGTCGTCAAGGAAGGCGAAGTGCTCATCGTCGACGAGCACACCGGGCGCATCCTGGCCGGCCGCCGCTACAACGAGGGGATGCACCAGGCCATCGAGGCCAAGGAGGCGGTGGAGATCAAGCAGGAGAACCAGACCCTGGCCACCATCACCCTGCAGAACTTCTTCCGGCTCTACGACAAGCTCGCCGGCATGACGGGCACGGCGATGACCGAGGCGTCGGAGTTCAACAAGATCTACAACCTCGGTGTCGTGCCCATCCCCACCAACATGGACATGATCCGCGCCGACCAGGCGGACCTCGTGTACCGCACCGAGGATGCCAAGTTCGACGCCGTCGTCGAGGACCTGGTCCAGAAGCACACTGACGGGCAGCCGGTGCTCGTGGGCACCACCAGCGTCGCCAAGTCCGAGCACCTGTCCCAGCTGCTGAGCAGGCGCGGGGTCCCGCACGAGGTGCTCAACGCCAAGCACCACGAGCGGGAGGCCGCGATCATCGCCCAGGCCGGACGCCGGGGCGCGGTCACGGTGGCGACGAACATGGCCGGTCGCGGTACGGACATCATGCTGGGGGGAAATCCCGAGCCCATGGCGATGGCCGAGCTCAAGCAGCGTGGTATCGACCCGGTCGAGAGTCCGGAGGAGTACGAGGCCGCCTGGGGTCCGACCCTGGACAAGCTGCAGAACCAGGTGAAGGCCGAGCACGAGGAGGTCATCGAGCTCGGCGGCCTCTACGTGCTCGGAACCGAGCGGCACGAGTCGCGGCGGATCGACAACCAGCTCCGGGGCCGGTCGGGTCGGCAGGGCGACCCGGGAGAGTCGCGGTTCTACCTGTCGCTGCAGGACGACCTGATGCGGCTGTTCAAGAGCGAATGGGTCGACATGATCCTGCGCAGCCTGAACATCCCCGACGACCAGCCGATCGAGCACAAGCGGGTCAGCAACGCGATCAAGAGCGCGCAGACCCAGCGGGAGGCGCAGAACTTCGAGATCCGCAAGGACGTGCTCAAGTACGACGACGTGCTCAACCGGCAGCGCCAGGTCATCTACGACGAGCGGCGCATGGTGCTCGAGGGCGAGGACCTCTCCGAGCAGATCCGCAACATGCTCGACGACTCCGTCGTGGCGTACGTGCAGGGTGCGACCGCGGAGGGCTATCCCGAGATGTGGGATCTCGGCCAGCTGTGGACGGCGCTGCGCACGCTGTACCCCGTCTCGGTCACTGTCGAGGAGATCGAGGACGAGGTCGGCGGCCGCGACGGCCTGAGCTCTGACCTCATGATCGACCGGCTCACCGACGACGCGCGATCGGCCTACGAGCGCCGCGAGAACGAGCTCGGCTCCGAGGTCATGCGTGAACTGGAGCGCAGGGTGCTGCTGACCGTTCTCGACCGCAAGTGGCGCGAGCACCTCTACGAGATGGACTACCTGCGGGAGGGCATCGGCCTGCGGGCGTTCGCGCAGAAGCAGCCCCTGGTCGAGTACCAGCGCGAGGGCTTCGACCTTTTCGCCACGATGATGGACGGCATCAAGGAGGAGTCGGTCGGCCTGCTGTTCAACCTCGAGGTGCAGGTGCGGGCGACCACGCCCGAGGCCGACGGTGCACCGGCTGCTGCCACGGACGGCGTCGCGGGCCGAGCGCCCCTCGTCGTGGCCAAGGGTCTGGTCGAGGCCCGACGCCCGCAGCAGCTCCAGTACACCGCCCCGAGCGTCGACGGCGAGACAGCCGTGGAACAGCGGGTCGAGCGTGCCGGGTCGTCCAACGGAGCCCGGGTGGCCACAGCCCAGTCGGAGGGCCGGGACATCGAGTTCGGCGACGTGGCCCGCAACGCGCCATGCCCCTGCGGTTCGGGCAAGAAGTTCAAGCGTTGCCACGGCGACCCTCGCCACCGAGTGTCCTGACCCGGACTCCGGCTCCGGTTCGCGGATCGCGGCGGCCGGTGACGCGTGCCACAGGTCGCTCGTTGGACGCCCGCCTCCGCATCCGGCCGCCGCGATCGGGCAGTGGCCGTCAGAGGATCTCGAGCGCCGTGCACCGCCAGCGTCCGTCGAGACCCTCGAGCCGCATCGCAAGTGCCCGGCACCGTCCTGCTGTCTCGACAACCACGCTCGCCTCGACCACGCCGTCACCGGGCTGACAGACCCGAATCGACCGGACGACCGGACGGGGCCCGGCGGTGGTGCGCTGCGCCGTGCGCCGACGCTCCAACAGGGTGTAGACCGGCTCGTCGGTCCACCGGATCAGCTGCTGCAGCGGCCGGTGTCCGTGCAGTGCTTCGACGATGCCCTGGGCGAGCCGGACCGCCCAGCGTCTCGGTTCGGGAAGTTCGGCGGACCGGGTCGGTTGCCGGGCGGCGAACGCAGTGATCTCGCGCTCCGTCCGAGCTGTCCTGTCCTCACCATGGTCCTCACGGTGGTCGTCACGCCCAGGCACGTCGTGCCTGGCCGCGTCGACAAGTCGGAGTGGCACCGCAGGCTCGGGTACCGGGGGGAGGCCGCCCGGCAGCAGGTACGCGAGGGCGAGCGCGCCCTGGGTCGCATGCTGTGGCGCGTGCGGGTCCGGTGGCCCGGTCGGGTCGGGTCGGCCGGGCGCAGCCTCGTCGTCGTACGGCGGCTCCGCGACCGGTACCGGCATCCGCCGCATGGCGGAGGCGCGGCTCTCGGTACCCGTCGGTGTGGTGGTGGGCATGGGGTTCCCCGTTTCGGTTGTCGAGGTCAGTGCTGAGCAGGCGGGCGAAGCACTGTGCCGGGAATCAGAAGGTCGGGGTCCGCGCCGACGACAGCCCGGTTGCGGGCGTACCAGCGCGGCCAGGCTGCGGCGATCTCGGCATCGGTGGCGTCCGGGCCGAGCGCATGCGCGGCGATCGTCCACAGGCAGTCGCCGTTAACCACCATGACGTCTGCGGGAGTGGGCGCCGCACCGCTGCGCGGTGGCGGCCGGTCCGTCGGCGCGGGTCCCGCCACGTCCGGGCCTACCGGCGTGTGCCCGGGCCGGCCGACGCCCGGCAGAGCGGTAGTGGCGATGTCGGCCGTGTCGTCCGCGTCGGGCGACCGCACGGGGGCGCCAACCCCGGCGGCGGCGGGGATGGCCCCCACCACCGGCGTGGACACGACGGCCACTCCCACGGCGAGGCGGGTCAGCCCGGCTGCCAGCGATGGCGTGAGCCGGTGTGCTGCCCGGGCGGCGGCCCGCCCGGCCATGCCCGGGACCCGTGCAGCGGCGGCCAACGCCGACAGCAGGCCCACCCAGCCGAGCACGGCATACGCCATGACCACCGCCATCAGTCCGACGAGGTCGTCGACGCTCGCAGAGCCGGTCCGCGCAGCGGCCCAGGCTGAGTCGGCGACGTGCGGCAGGGCCCGGACGGCACCCAGAAGCGCGGCGCTCGCGATTGCCGAGACGAACAGTCTTCTGATCACGGTTGAATCCGTTCGGGCGTCGATGATTGTGTTTGCTTCAGTTTACTTATCGACAATGTCGTCCTCTGTCAAGTGATGTCCACAACGGATTCACGTTGGCAGGAGTAGCGTCACGCCGTCAGATGCGTGGTATCGGAGACGGGATGCGCTGGGAACGACTCTTCGACGATCTCGAGGCGCAAGCCGCCGAGGCCGAGCAGGCGTCACTCGGGCCCGAAGTGGCCGACCGGACTCGTCGGGAGGTGGCGCGGGTGCGGCTGACCGACCGGTTCCGGCCCGCGATCGGCCGCCACGTGACGATCGCGGTGAAGGGCCTCGGGCCGCTGGCGGGGACCGTGCAAGCCGCCGGTCCGGATTGGCTGCTCCTGTCCGAGCGCACCGGGAGCGAAACGCTTGTCCCCGTGACTGCCGTGGTCAGCGTCGTGGGTCTGGGGACTCAGGCCTCGGTGCCCGGCGCCGAGGGTGCGGTGGGTGCGAGGCTCGGACTCGCGTATGCACTGCGTGGAATCGCCCGAGACCGATCCGAGGTGGCGGCAACACTGACTGACGGGTCGACACTGACCGGCACGGTCGACCGCGTTGGCGCCGACTTCGTCGACATCACCGAGCACGCCGGGCCCGAGGACCGTCGGCCGGTCGATCCACGCGCGACGCGCACCGTGCCGCTCTCGGCTCTCGGGGCACTGCGCCGCGCCGTCTAGGTAGATGAGCCTCGACGTCACAGTGCAGCGGGTGATTCCGGCTAGGGCTTCTCCGGTCGGTCGTCCGAGGACGGCGGGGAACCGGGCGGCGAGGTCAGCGGATGGGTGGTGACGAAGTCGCGAGTCTCGGCGTAGAGCCGCTGGATGTAGTCCTCCAGGACGCTGGCCTCGACCCGCCACTGCCCGCGGCCCCCGACCTTGATGGCCGGCAGATCGCCGCCGCGGACCAGTGCGTAGGCCTGCGCGGAGGAGATGTTGAGGACCTCGGCGACGTCGGCAAGTAGGAGGAACCGTGGGCTGCTCGTCGCCATGACTTCTCCCCGCCGCGTCCGGATACGTCCCGATACGGCAGTGTGCCACGGGTTACTTGTGGACGAGCCCGGTTGTCCACAGGCGGGGGAGGACTAGTCTGCCGCGGTACCCGTGGTACAGCGGGCGGTGCGGACGGTCCACCAGCCGGCCGCCGCTACGTCGAGGGGGCAACGATGGTCCGGACGGACACCGACTCCGTCAGCACGCGATCGGCCGCCCTCGGGCATGATGTGTCGTCGCCGCAGGCCGCCCGACTCGCCAGGTCCCGTTGGCTCGATCCGCGACTGGTCACCGGGCTGTTGCTGGTGCTGGGCTCCGTCGTCGTCGGCACGCGGGTGATCGCCGCCGCCGACGAGACCGTTCCCGTTCTGGTCGCCGCAACCGATCTCGCGCCCGGCCAACCGCTGTCGGCGGCCATGGTCGAAACCCGGCAGGTCCGGCTGGAGGGGACGCTCGACCTCTACCACACGGGCGAGGTCGGCGACGGATATGTCGTCGTCCGGCCGGTGAGTGCGGGCGAACTCGTGCCGCGGTCCGCGGTTGGCGTTGCCGGCGACACCGACGCCGTCCGTTACGTCACGGTGGCCGTTCCGGTGGCGGAGCTACCGCTGGGCCTCGGCCCGGCGGCGGTGGTCGACGTATGGCGAGCGCCGCCCGCGCAGGGCGAGGATCGCACGGCCGACCGACTGATGGCAGGTGTCAGTGTGACGGCGGTCGACGCCGGCGGCGGTGGCCTGGCCGGATCGGGGAGTGTGGCCCGGGTCACCCTCGCCGTGGCGACCGACGCCAGGGGCGGTCTCGACGAGGCCGTGGCCGGGCTGGTCGCCGCCGGCCGGGACGGCCTGGTCTACCTCGTCCGGGTGCCGGAGACGCCGCGGTGACCGTCCCTGTTCTCACGGCCGTCACCGGGGCCGCGTGGGAGTCGCGGCTCGTCACCGCTCTCGAGACCGGGAGCAGCGGTGTCTCCGTGGCCCGGCGGTGCGTCGACGTTGCCGACATGCTGGCCGCCGTCGCGGCGGGCCACGGCCGGGCCGTTCTCCTGTCCGCCGATCTCCGCCGCCTCGACCGCGAGGTGTTGAGTCGGGTGGCGGCGGCCGGCGTCGCCGTGGTCGGTGTGGCGTCCAGCGACGACGAGCAGGGCGAGCGTCGGTTACGTCAGCTCGGCGTCGACACCGTGGTCATGGCCGACGCCGACGTCTCGGCTGTCGCCGACGCCGTTCATTCGGCGGTCAGCGCCATGAGCGGTGACGGGCTGGGGAAGCTCGACACTGCTGCGCCCTCGTCAGACACATCCGCGGCCGACCGTCCGATCGGTCGACTGGTCGCCGTATGGGGCCCGACCGGCGCCCCCGGGCGGACCACGTTGGCGGTCAACCTGGCCGCCGAGACCGCCCTGCTCGGCCGGACGACGCTGCTCGTCGACGCCGACACGTACGGCGGGGCGATTGCCCAGATGCTCGGCCTGCTCGACGAGGCGCCGGGACTGGCCGGGGCGGCACGCGCGGCCAACTACGGTCAGCTCGACCTCCCCTCGTTGGCCCGCCACGCGCGGCAGGTCACGCCGCGGCTGAGGGTCCTCACCGGAATCACCCGCACCGAGCGCTGGCCGGAGGTCCGCGCCACCTCGCTCGAGGTGGTCTGGGGGCTCGCGCGCGGGCTGGCCGAGACGACGCTGATCGACTGCGGCTTCTGCCTCGAGCAGGACGAGGAGCTCAGCTTCGACACCACGGCGCCGCAACGCAACGGTGCGACGTTGAGCGCGCTCCAGCATGCCGACGTCGTGCTCGCCGTCGCCGCAGCCGACCCCGTCGGCCTCCAGCGCTTCGTCCGGGCCCTCTCCGACCTTCGCGAGGCGGTGCCCAAGGCCGACGTTCGCGTCGTCGTCAACCGGACGCGGTCGTCCGTCGTCGGCGCCGATCCGGAGAAGCAGGTTCGTGCGGCCCTCGAGCGGCACGCAGGCGTGCAGCTGATCAGGTTCGTGCCCGACGACCGGCCAGCTGTCGACGCCGCGCTCCTGCAGGGCCGGGTGCTGGCCGAGGTCGCAGCGACCTCGGCGGTGCGGCAGGCCATCGTGGGGCTGGCCGCCGATCTTGCAGGGGTCGCGGCGCCGTCCCGGCCGCGACATCGTCACCGTTCTCGCGTCCTCTTCCGGTGATCATGTCGAGTTTGCCGCCGTGGGCGCCGCAAACTCGACATGATCACCGGAGGAGAGTCGACAGCGCAGGCGTCAGGCGGCGAACAGGAGAAACAGGCCGCCGACGGTGTACCCGACCATGACCACCAGCAGCGGGATCTGACAGTCCTGGCGGGCCCCAGGGAACAGGCGCACCGCACGGTCGTGGGCGGACACGATGCCGAGCACGTGCCCCACGACGATCGCGGCGACCTGGATGCTGGCCACCAGAGTCGGCTGACCGGCGATCCACCGGTTCTCGGTCAGTCCGGCCGTCCCCAGCCAGTTCGCTCCCGTCCCCAGCGGGTCCGAGAGCAGGACGATCGTGCGCTGGCCCTCGAGCACGAGCAACGTGAAGTAGTGGGCGACGACGTACCCCACCACGATCGGGACGACGGAGTGGGCGAACACGTCGGCCAGCCCGCGACGGTCGGAGCCGGCCAGGGCGGCCACCCCCCGGACCGCGATCGTGAACGTGACGTAGACGAGCACGACCGCAGCGAGTAGGCCCCCGGTCCCCGCCAGGGTGGGCGGTAGACCCGACTCCTGCACCCAGCGGGCCCACCACGGCGAGGCGGAGGCGCTGTCGAACATCGTCGAACCGAGCAGGACGGCCACCGTTGCGGTCAACCCCGGGCGCACCGGCGTCCCGTCGAGGTTCTCCAGCGGATTCCGGGCGACCAGTCGGCCGTCGGTTCGCCGCCCGAGCCAGGACAGCCGGCCGACCAGCGACGAGTACGCCTCGAACGGGTCGGCGTGGTCGAACCACCGTGAGCCGAAGACGACCGCCCCGAGCACCATGAGCCCGAGGAACACGGCGAACCAGGCCCTGATGACCGGCAGCGTGGCGCGGTCCGGCGCGACGAGCTCGAGCCAGGTGAACGCGGCCAGCCAGGCGGCGGCCGGCCAGAGGCCGACCCGCGCCGGCAGCGCCCGCATGCCGACCGCCGGGTCGAGCCGGACCGCGCGGCAGAGCAGCAGGTGCAGCGTGCGCAGCGGGTTGACCAACCGCCACACCGGGCCGAACAGCAATGAGAGCGGCACGATGCCGACCCACAGGAGCACGTAGACGGCCCCGGCGGTCGGGTTCGTCGCGAGGTCGGGGCCGGCGACGGCGCCCAGCACGACGTACGCCGCGGCGACGAGTCCGAGGATCCGCAACGCCCACCGCGTCCACGGTGAATCGGCTGCCCGGCTGACGGCCAGGGGGAGCGCCCGCCCGCTCCGGTCGCCGCGGAACCTCGACCGGCGCCACGCCATGCGCAGGACGAGGAACGAGACGACCAGCGCGCTGGCCGCACCGGCCACCGCGAGGCCGAACGGTATCGGCAGGTCCTGGCGGCCGCCGACCCCGTGGGCGACCACGACGGCGGGCGTCACCGGACGAGCAACTGGAACAACAGCAGGTGGCTGTCGTGGGTCTCGACCTCGAACACGCCGGGCTCGTCCACGGTGAACTCCAGCGTCGTCGGCCGGCTCGCTGACAGCTCGGCCGTCCGGTCCACGCCGTGCACGTGCACCTCGTCGTCGACGTCGCTGCTCACGGTCATCCGCACGGTGTCGCCGACCGCCACCTCCACGCTGTCCTCGGCCGTGTCGACCGTGCCGTCGGTGATGCCGACCTCGATCTCGCGGACCTGGTCGGCCGGCGGTGTCTCAGGTTCCGCCGGTTGGCTCGTCGGCGGCGGTTCGGGTGCCGTGGTGTCGGCCTGCCCATCGTCCGCGTCGCCACAGGCGACGAGGAGGGCGGCAACCGTGACTGTCATCAGCGCCGCGGCGAGCCGGTGGGACGGGGTGTCGGGCATCGGGTACGGATCTCCTGCAGAGGCCGGGCGCGGACGCCTCATCTTCGCAGCACGGACCTCAGGACCTGCTGAACGCCTGGCCGCCAGGGATGCTCGCCTATCTGCTGCTGCCAGGACCGCAGCGAACCGGCAAGCATCGTGTGTTCGGGGCGGAGGCCGCAGCGGGCCGGGTCGGCGAACCCGCCTGCCGGAGTGATCAACCGGTGAGCGTGCGTGCGAACGTGCTGCGCGTCTTGCAGACTGATCGGGTGAGCCGCCTGAAGAAGCCGCGCCGGGGACTGGTCCTCGGTGCCGGCGGTGTGCTCGGCGCGGCGTGGACGGTCGGTGCGTTGTGCGCCCTCGAGGAGTCGCTCGGCGTCGACCTGCGTACCTGCGACAAGATTCTCGGCACGTCGGCCGGCTCGGTGCTGGCAGCGCTGCTCGGAGCGGGCGTGTCACCCGCCCAGATGCGTGACCACCAACTCGGTCGCGTCGTCGACGGACCACT
>JBOGDU010000274.1:0-3913 GCA_050743145.1 Jiangellaceae bacterium
CCACCTCGGCGGCATCGAGGTCGAATGCGCCGTGGACCGCGCCCACTGCGATGTCGATGTCGTCGGCGCGGACGACGACGGAGATCCTGATCTCCGAGGTCGAGATCATCTCGATGTTCACGCCTGCAGCGGCGAGCGCGCCGAAAAATCGCGCACTCACGCCTGGGTGGCTGCGCATGCCCGCCCCGACCAGCGAGACCTTGCCGATGCCGTCGTCGTAGCGCAATGACTCGAACCCGACCTGGCCCTGGATGACGCTCAACGCCTCCATCGCCTGGCGCCCGTCTGCCTTGGGGAGCGTGAACGAGATATCGGTGCGGTTCGTCGCGGCGGCCGACACGTTCTGGACGATCATGTCGAGATTGATGTCGGCAGCTGCCACGGCCTGGAAGATCGCCGCGGCCTCGCCAACCTTGTCGGGCACACCGACAATCGTGATCTTTGCCTCGCTGCGGTCGTGGGCCACACCGGAGATGATCGGCTGCTCCATGTCGGGCTCGTCTCCTCGTTCGGAGTGGTCGGATACCCAGGTGCCGTCGAGTGTCGAGAAGCTCGACCGGACGTGGATCGGCAGCCGGTACCGCCGGGCGTACTCGACGCAACGCAGGTGCAGGACCTTGGCGCCGCTGGCCGCCATCTCGAGCATCTCCTCGTAGGTGATGCGAGGGATCCTGCGGGCAGTGGGAACGATGCGGGGGTCCGCGGTGAAGATGCCGTCCACGTCCGTGTAGATCTCGCAGACATCCCCGGCCAGGGCAGCCGCCAGGGCCACGGCGGTGGTGTCGGATCCGCCGCGACCCAGCGTGGTGATGTCCTTGCTGTCCTGGCTGACCCCCTGGAAGCCCGCGACGATGGCCACCGCACCGTCGTCGAGTGCCTGGCGGATGCGCCCCGGCGTGACGTCGATGATCCGTGCCTGGCCGTGTGCGGACGTGGTGATGACGCCGGCCTGGCTTCCTGTGAACGACCTGGCCTCGTGGCCGAGGTCGCCGATCGCCATCGCCAGCAGCGCCATCGAGATCCGCTCACCGGCGGTGAGGAGCATGTCGAGCTCGCGGCCCGCGGGCAACGGCGAGACCTGCTCGGCCAGGTCGAGCAGGTCGTCGGTCGTGTCGCCCATCGCGGAGACGACGACCACGACCTCGTGACCCGCCTTGGCCGTGGCAACGATCCGCTGTGCTACCCGCTTGACGGCGGCGGCGTCCGAGACGGAGGAACCCCCGTACTTCTGGACGATCAGGCCCACGCGGCGGTCCTCCCTCCGGCTGCTCGCGGCTGCGTCGGCGGCATGGCGAGTCTAGGCGACCGTCAGGTGCCGCCTCGGGCTGTCCGCATCCCGGGACGCGCGCATGTGGAGGTGGCTCAGTGCTCGACGGCCTCGGCCGCGACGTCGGCGAGCATGTCCTGCTCTGCCTGCGTCTCGGGGTCGAGCTCGGCGTCGAGGTGGGTGTGGGCGATCAGCGAGTGCAACCCGCGAAGGGCCGCCGTGGCGTGGTTGCCCCAGTGGCTGAGGTAGGAGAACTGCCACCACCACAGCGCCTCGACGGTGTCTCCGGCGCGGTAGTGCTGCAGCCCGTGAAGCAGGTCGCCGGCGATGTCGGTGAGGTCGTCGGACAGGCGGTAGGGCACCATCTCCGCGGGCGCGACCACCGGGTCGAAGACCTCGACGTAGTCGTCCACCGGGCCCAACAGCCCGGCCAGTCTCTCGCGCAGCTCCGCCAGGTCGGGGTCGAATCCGGCATCCGGTTCGTACTCCTCGGGTGGGACCACGTCGACGATCGCACCCAGCCGGCCGCCGGCCAGCACGAGTTGGCTGACCTCCAACAGCAGCAGCGACAACGTGCTGCCCGGGTCGTCGCCGCGGGCGATCTCGCGCAGCGCCACCAGGAAGCTCTCGACCTGGTCGGCGATCTCGGCGGCGAACTCGGAGTAGTCCTCGGCGGTGCCCGGCTTAGACATCGAGCAACCTCCGCCCCTCGAACGCGCGTCCCAGCGTGACCTCGTCGGCGTACTCGAGATCTCCTCCTACGGGCAGTCCACTGGCCAGACGGGTCACGCGCAACCCCATCGGCTTGGTCATTCTGGCCAAGTAGGTGGCCGTCGCCTCCCCTTCGAGGTTCGGATCGGTCGCCAGGATCAGCTCGGTGACGGTGCCGTCGGCGAGTCTGGCCAGCAGTTCTCGCACCCGCAGGTCGTCCGGGCCGATGCCCTCGATCGGGCTGATGGCACCACCGAGGACGTGGTACAGGCCGCGGACCTCGCGGGTGCGCTCGATCGCGACGACGTCCTTCGGTTCTTCGACCACACAGAGCACCGACGGGTCCCTGCGGGGATCGCGGCAGATGCGGCACTGTTCCTCCTCGGCGACGTTGCCGCAGGTGGCACAGAACCGGACCTTGGCTTTCACCTCGACCAACGCCTCGGCGAGCCGGCGAACGTCGACGGGATCGGCCGCCAGCAGGTGGAACGCGATCCGCTGAGCACTCTTGGGCCCGACACCGGGCAGCCGACCGAGCTCGTCGATCAGGTCCTGGACGACGCCTTCGTACACGGTGAGGCCCGCGATCAGGTGCCCGGCAACGGCGGCCGTTCGAGGCCCGAGCTGGTACCCGGCTCAGGCGGGCCCTCGAGATTTTCCGTTCCTTCCGCCCCGGCGCCGAGCAGCCCGCCCAGCCCCTGGCCCAGCGGGCCCATCTGATCGGCGGCCAACCGCTGTGCCTGCGCGTTGGCGTCGCGGACGGCCGCCACGACGAGATCGCAGAGCGTCTCGACGTCGGCGGGGTCGACGACGGACGGCGCTATGTCGAGTGACACGAGCTCTCCCGCGCCCGTGACGGTGGCCGTGACGAGTCCGCCGCCGGCCGTCCCGGTGATCTCGGTCTCGGCCAGGTTCTGCTGTGCCGACATCAGCTGCTGCTGCATCCGCTGTGCCTGCTGCAGCAGCTGCTGGACGTCCAGACCTTCGGGACCGGGCGGGAACACTCAAAGCCTCCATGGGGGATGAGCCTGTGGTCCGAGCCTAACGCGGGACCGGCTTCGGGCTCGGGCCGAGGCGGTTCGGGTCAGCCGTGTTCGATCTCCTCGATGACCCGTGCCCCGAGCGTCCGTTCGAGGAGCTGGCGCTCGGACAGGCCGGAGTCGTCGTGGTCGGGGTCGTCGGGGTGGACGTCGTCGTCGGGGTTGGACTGTCCGGGGCCGGCGGCGGAGCCGGTCTCGGGGTCGTCGGACGAACCGGTCGGGCCGACGGCCGGGTGCCGGGATGTCGAGCGGGGCGCCGAGACGGGCGGAGCGGCGGCTGGGTCCGTTGTCCGCGTGGCCCGGAGCCGAGCCGGCTCTCCACGTCTGGCCGGCGCGTCGGCAGGATCGGCCGACGGGTCGACGATCGCATCGACCTTCAGGTCGACACCGAGGACGTCGGTGATCGCCTGCCTGAGGTTGTCCTGGAAGTCGTCGCGCCGTGCGAAGGTGTCGCGCAGCGAGGGCTTCCGGAACGCCAAGGTCAGGACGCCCTCCGAGACGTCCACGACCGCGGACTCCTGGGAGATCAGGCTCCACGGGGTGCGCTTGATCTCGCGGAGCCGGACGAGTACCTCCGGCCAGAGGCGGCGGACGTCGGCGGCTGCTGGGGCACCCGACGCCGCCGGTCCCCGCGCCGGCTCGGCCGCCCCGGGTCCGTTCGAGTCTGGGACGAGTGGTGGCGCGTCGGTGGTCGCAGCCACGGTCGTGGGCTCCGGCAGCGTGAGCCCGTCGGGCGGCTCGCCCGGCTGTTCGGTGCTCGTCGGAGAGATCGTTTCAGGACGGGCGGCGGACGGCGCCCGTGGCTCTTCCGCGGCGGCCGCGGCGCCGGTCGCGATCTGCGGCGACGGTGCCGTAGTGGACGCGGCATCACCGGTTGGCCGCGTCGGCGGTGTGG
>JBOGDU010000275.1:0-5363 GCA_050743145.1 Jiangellaceae bacterium
GCTGCGAAGCCGGGCTCACCGTTGGCGAGAGGTTGCCGATTCCGCATAGGGCGACGAAGAGGCCGAGGAGTTCGCACTGCAGCTGTCGTACCCGGACTTCGACGCGGCGGCAGACCTTCGGCCGGACCTCCTCGCCGCCGTCGAGGCTGCGCGCAGACATTGGGGACAGCAAGATCCAGGCTCTCCTCGACCAGGTGGCGGCGGACCTTGCTGCTCACGAAGGGGAGACAGCCAAGGACGACGTTGTCCCGCTCCCGCGTGTCGAGCTCCGTGTGGCGCTCGACACGCAGTGGGCCGCCGCGTCGCCGAAGTCCTGACTAGCTCCCCGACCCGGCCCCCGCCCAGCATTCCTTCCGGTGAGCCTAGGGAGCCGCAAGAACTCGGGCTGTGGCTTGCCTGGCGGAGCCCACGTACGGGCTTGCCGCACACGATCGAGGGAGGACCCGCAGAGTGCCGGTCTGCACTCTCCCTATCGCATGTTGGCCGGCGAGAACATCGGCTCCCGGTTCGTCGTGCCGACCGTGGCCGGCTGTATCGACATCGTCGTGCACCTCGACAGCGAGCTCGACGGCAGCCGCCGGGTGCGGGAGATCGTCGCCGTGCCCGGCCGGGTCGAGGGCGAGGTCGTCGAGCTCGAGCCGATCTTCCTCCGGCGAGGCGACCGATTGCAGCGGGCGGACGGACATCCGCCGCACGCCGACCGCTTCCGGCGTGCCGGTATCGATCCGGCCCGCCTGCTCGCCGCTGCGGCCGGTGGCGACGAGCAGGAGGGCGCCGCCTGATGGGTGCCCTGGTCGGGCTGATGCTGGGCGTAGGCCTGCTGTTGGTGTGGCAGTGGTTCACCGGTCCGGTCGACCGCCGAGTGACTCGTGCGCGCGGTCGTGACCGCCTCGCCGATCTCATCGCCGAGGCGGGCATCGAAGCGGTGTCGTCTCGCCAGCTGCTGGTCTCGTGTGCAGGAGCCGGCGGGTTCGTCGCGCTGCTGTTCCTGGTCGTGTCCCGGACCTGGCCGGTGGCGCTGGCCTTCGGTGCGTTCGCGGCGTACGCGCCGGTGGCGCTGGTGCGCTTCCGGGTGCGTCAGCGCCGCAACGAGCTTCGCGAGCTGTGGCCCGACGCCGTCGACAACCTCGCGTCGGCCGTCCGCGCGGGCCTGTCGCTGCCCGAGGCGCTCACCCAGCTCGGCGTGCGCGGTCCGGAACCGTTGCGTCGGCCCTTCCTGCGTTTCGGCCAGGACTACCGCGCAAGCGGCCGCTTCAACGAGTGCCTCGACCTGCTCAAGGAGCGGCTGGCCGACCCCACCGGCGACCGTATCTGCGAGTCGCTGCGGATCGCCCGGGAGGTCGGCGGGTCCGACCTCGGCCGGCTGCTGCGGACGCTGTCTTCCTTTCTGCGCGACGATGCGCGAACGCGAGCGGAGCTGGAGACACGCCAGAGCTGGGTGGTCAACTCGGCGCGCCTGGCGGTCGCCGCGCCCTGGATGCTGCTCGGCCTGCTGTCCGTCCGGACCGAGTCGATCCGCGCCTTCAACGCGCCCAGCGGCTGGGCGGTGCTGGCCATCGGGGGCGCGCTCTGCCTCGTGGCCTACCGACTCATGCTGCGGCTGGGCCGGCTGCCGGTGGAAGGCAGGGTGCTCAGATGAGCGCGACGCCTGCGGTCGGCGCCCTCCTGGGGTTGGTCCTGTGCGGTGGGCTCATGCTCACGTGGTCTCGGCTGCCCTTCCGCAGGCGGCCGACGCTCGACACCAGGCTGGCTCCGTATGTCGGCGAGCTGTCGTCGCGTTCTACGCGGCGTTCCCACCACCGGGTCGCCCGGGCCGTCACCCCGTTCCCGACCTTCGAGCACCTGGTGCGGCCCTATATCGTCGACGGCGCGGAGCTGCTGGAACGTGTGCTCGGCGGCGGCGGGTCGGTTCGTCGTCGACTGGAGCAGTCCGGCAATACCTCCTCCGTGCACGACTTCCGCGTCGAGCAGCTCGTGTGGGGAACGGTCGCCTTCGGTGCGGCGATCGCCGTGAGCCTCGCACTCGTCGGCGGCGGCAGCGCCCGCTCTCCCGTGCTGCTCCTGGTGTTCTGCGCAGCTTCCGCGGTCGGCGGCGTTGTCGTCCGTGACCAGCGCCTCAGCCGCGCCGTGCGTGATCGTGAGCAGCGAATGCTGGCGGAGTTCCCCACCATCGCCGATCTGCTGGCGCTGTCGGTCGCCGCCGGCGAGGGACCGGTGGGAGCGCTCGAGCGTGTGGCCAGGGTCGGCACCGGCGAGCTCGCCGGTGAGCTGCGCCGCGCCCTGTCCGAGGCTCGCACAGGGGCGGGCCTGGTTCAGGCTCTCGACGGTGTCGCCGAGCGGACCACGCTGGCACCGCTCGCCCGCTTCGTCGATGGCGTGGCCGTCGCCGTCGAGCGCGGCACCCCGCTCGCCGACGTGCTCCGAGCCCAGGCCGCCGACGTCCGCGAGGCGCGCAAGCGCAACCTGCTCGAGATCGGCGGGCGCAAGGAGATCGCCATGATGGTGCCGGTGGTGTTTCTCGTCCTACCAGTCACGATCCTGTTCGCCCTCTACCCGGGGTTGATCCAGATCAGCTCCGTCGTCCCATGACCCGCGCGTCGGCGGGTGTCCCCGATCAAGAGGAGTGACCACACGATGAGCACGTCGCTGGTGTTCCGCATCCGCCGGGCGCTGCTGAGCCTGCGGAACGAGCGGGGTGACGTCCCGGGCTGGGTCCTGGTGACCATCATGACGGCGGGCATCGTCGCGGTGCTGTGGCAGTTCGCCGAGCCGTATCTGCGCGACATCCTCCAGCAGGCTCTCGAGGCCGTCTCACCCTGACCGTGGGACGGCACTTTCGACACTCGGTCCTTCGGTTCGGAGGCGAGCGGGGCTCGGCCGTCGTCGAGTTCACGTTGGTATCGGTGGTCCTGGTTGGGCTCTTTCTCGCCGTCGTCCAGGTCGGCCTCGTTCTCCATGTGCGCAACACGCTGGTGGCCTGTGCGGCCGAAGGCGCGCGGTACGCCGCCAACGCCGACCGCGACCTACCTGACGGCGAGGCACGCACCGTGACGCTGATCGCCGAGTCGCTCTCGGATCGCCACGGCGAGGCGGTCACGTCCCGTTACGTCACCACCGGCGGAGTGCAGCTGGTGGAGATCGAGGTAACGACGACGCTGCCGTTGTTCGGTCTGCTCGGGGTCGAACGTGGCATGACTGTAACCGGTCATGCGGTCGAGGAGGGCGCCCTGTGACCGTGCTGCGACGCGACGAACGGGGCAGCGCGATCGTCGAGTTCCACTTCCTCGGGATCCTGCTCCTGGTACCGCTCGTCTACGTCATGCTCGCGGTGCTCGACGTCCAGCGTGCGTCTTATGGCGTGACACAGGCCGCCCGCGAGGCCGGCCGGATCTACGTCGCCACCGGTGACGAACCGGCGGCCCGGCTGGCCGCCCAGGTCGCGCTCGCGGACCAGAGGCTCGTGGCGGGCGCAGCCGACATCCGGATCCGGTGCTCCGCGACACCGTGCTACCAGCCGGGTGCGGAGGTCACGGTGACGGTCGGATCGACCGTGCGCCTTCCGTTCGTCCCCGACGTGCTCGCCGGTGCGGTCCACGCCGAGATACCCATCGAGGCGACCCACTCGTCGGTTGTCGACCGGTTCCGGGCCTTGTGATGAACCGGCGTCGCGACGACGGGCAGGTCACGCTCGTGATCATCGGGTTCGTGTGGATAGGGGTAGTGCTCGTAGGCGTCGTCGCCAACGCCTCCAAGGCGTTCGTGTACCGGCGATCGCTCGCGTCCTGGGCAGACGGAGCCGCCGTCGCGGCCGCGCAGAACGTCGCCGAGGACGTCGTCTACACGGGTCCGGTGCTCGACGACCTGCCGATCTCGGCCGACGGCGCCCGCGGAGCCGTCACCGCCTACGTCGCCCGGCACGGGTTGGCCGAGCGTTTCGAGGACTTCGACGCCGCTGTGGCCGTCGATCCGGCAGCGGCCACCGTGACGGTGGCGTTCCGGGCCCGGATGTCACTCGTCCTGGCCGGCGACGTGGGCGGCATCCCGATCACGGCCGAGGCCACCGCCACCGCTCCTCTGGACTGAGGTACCCCGTTCTGCATCTTGTGGCGGGAAAGACACGCCAGCTACGCCCGGGACACGTGCCCAAAACCGCCACAAGAGGGAGGGGGGCGCCGGGCCGCGTACCCTTGACGGACGTGGCCAGCCGTGACATCAGCGCCGAGATCGGCGCCCTCGACCAGACCCTTGCGACCATCGAGCAGGTGCTGGATCCGGCCGCGATGCGCGAACAGATCGCCGACCTGGAGAAGCAGGCAGCCGCTCCGGACCTGTGGGACGACGTCGACCGGGCGCAGCAGGTCACGAGCCGGCTGTCCTACCTGCAGGCAGACCTGCGCCGGCTCACCGAGCTCCGCCAGCGCGTCGACGACGTCCCGGTCATGTTCCAGCTGGCCGACGAGGAGGGCGACGACGAGGCCGCTGCCGACGCTGACCGGGAGCTCGACGAGGTCACGCATCTGGTCTCCGACCTCGAGATCCGCACCCTGCTGTCCGGCGAGTACGACGCCCGTGAGGCCGTCATGACGATCCGATCCGAGGCGGGCGGCGTCGACGCCGCGGACTGGGCGGAGATGCTCCTGCGCATGTACACACGCTGGGCGGAGCGCCACGGCTACAAGACCGAGGTCTACGACATCTCGTACGCCGAGGAAGCGGGCATCAAGTCGGCGACCTTCGTCGTCCATGCGCCTTACGCGTACGGCACGCTCTCGGTCGAGCAGGGCACCCACCGGCTGGTGCGGATCAGCCCATTCGACAACCAGGGGCGTCGTCAGACCTCGTTCGCCGGTGTCGAGGTACTGCCTGTCGTCGAGCAGACCGATCACATCGAGATTCCCGAGTCGGACATCCGGGTCGACGTCTTCCGCTCTTCCGGGCCCGGCGGCCAGAGCGTCAACACCACCGACTCGGCGGTGCGGATCTCTCACATCCCCACCGGGATCGTGGTCTCCTGCCAGAACGAGAAGTCTCAGTTGCAGAACAAGGCGTCAGCCATGCGGGTGCTGCAGGCCAAGCTGCTCGAGCGCAAGCGCCAGGAGGAGCGGGCCGCGATGGATGCGCTCAAGGGCGACGGTGGCTCCTCGTGGGGCAACCAGATGCGCTCCTACATCCTGCACCCGTACCAGATGGTCAAGGACCTGCGGACCGAGTACGAGGTGGGCAACCCGCAAGCAGTCCTCGACGGCGAGATCGACGACTTCCTCGAGGCCGCCATCCGCTGGCGCCGCCAGCGGGAACCGTCGGCATAGCGGCCGTCACCGGACCGAGGCGCCGTTGTGACCGGTTCGTGACAGACAACAGTG
>JBOGDU010000276.1:0-5853 GCA_050743145.1 Jiangellaceae bacterium
AGCTTGACCACGTCGTCACCGACCATCTCGTCGAGCATGCCGATCACGACGTCGTCGGTGTCCGGGAATCCATAGGGGTAGTCCGCCTCGCGGAAGAAGCCACGATCACGCGTCTCGGCGGCGAACGTGACGTCGGGAATGGCAGCCCGGACGGCCGCGGCTACCCCGAGCACCGTCTCCCTCGTGATCGGCGTGTGCTCGACCACCCGATCCGTGTGCATGTCGTAGACGATCGCGCCGTTCGCGCAGATCGCCAGCCCCGTATGACCGAGTGCCTCGGCCACCGGGCGCATCCAGCGCGGCGGCCGGCCGGTGGCGACGATCACCAAGACGCCGTGGGCCTCTGCGCCACGCAGCGCCGCGACCGTCTTCGGAGACACGGTGCCCATCGCTGCGGAGCACCGTCCCGTCCAGGTCGGTCGCGATCAGCCGAAGTGTCACGACGGTCAGGCGAAGTACTCGTCGAGCAGGTGCGCCACACCGTCGTCGTCGACACTGTCTGCGACCTCGTCGGCGACGTCCTGGACGTCCCACGGCGCCTGACCCATGGCGACACCGTGCCCCGCCCAGGCCAACATCTCCATGTCGTTGTGTCCGTCTCCGACCGCCAGCACGTCCGCGGAGGCAACGCCGAGCTCGGCGCAGACTGTCTCGAGCCCGCCGGCCTTGGACACGCCCTGGGGCATGATGTCGAGCCAGGCCGTGTAGCCGATGGCGTAGTCGACGCTGGGCAGCCCCGACGCCACCGCCACCCGTCGGAGGTGCTCACGGTCGCCCTCCGGCCAGCGCACCACCAGCCGCGTCACGGGACCGTCGAGCAGCTCGTCGTGCGTGACGACCGTGACCCGCCCGTCGAGCTCACCCACCGGGAAGTCACCCGTCACGCGGAAACCGACACCGAGCTCCTCGACCGCCAGCACCGCGTCGGGGATCTCCTCGGCGAAGTACTGCACGGGATCGCTGGCGTCGAACGTGACGACGTGCACGGGCATGCGTGTCTCGACGTCAGCGACCACAGCGCCGTTCGAGCACACGGCATAGCCGTGGGTGAGCCCGAGTTGGTCGATCACCGGCACCGTCGAGTGCAGCGACCGTCCGGTCGCGAGCACGACGTGGGCGCCGGCGTCACGTGCCCGGTCGACGGCTCTGGTGACGGCGCGGCGCGGCGGTGCGTAGAAGTCGGCGTACGTGACGAGGGTCCCGTCGACATCGAGTGCGACGAGCTTCGGCCTCCACCCGGACGACCTCACGCGACCGGCTCGAGCAGGTCGCGACCACCGAGGTACGGCCGCAGCGCGGCGGGTACGTGGACCGACCCGTCGGGGCGCTGGTGGTTCTCCAGCAGCGCCACGATCCAGCGTGTCGTGCCGAGTGTCCCGTTGAGCGTCGCCACCGGCCGGGTGCCGTGCTCGGAGCGCTCGCGGATGCCGAGCCGCCGGGCCTGGAAGGTGGTGCAGTTGGAGGCCGACGTGACCTCCATCCAACGCTGCTGCGACGGCAGCCAGGCTTCGCAGTCGAACTTTCTGGAGGCGCTCGAGCCGAGGTCGCCGGCGGCCACGTCGATCACACGGTACGGCAGCTCGACAGCCGCGAGCATCTCCTCCTGCCACGCGAGCAGACGCCGGTGCTCGTCGGTCGCGTCCTCCTCGTGGCAGTAGGAGAACCCCTCCACCTTGTGGAACTGGTGGACACGGATGATCCCCCGGGTGTCCCGGCCGTGCGACCCGGCCTCCCGCCGGTAGCAGGCCGACCACCCGGCATACCGCAGCGGTCCGGCCGACAGGTCGAGGATCTCGTCGGCGTGGTATCCGGCCAGCGGGACCTCGCTGGTGCCGACCAGATAGAGGTCGTCCGCTTCCAGCCGGTACACCTCCTCCGAGTGGGCGCCGAGGAAGCCCGTGCCGCCCATGATCTCCGGCCGGACCAGCGTCGGCGTGATCATGGGCGTGAATCCAGCGGAGACGGCCTGGGCCATCGCGAGATTGAGGATACCGAGCTCGAGCTCGGCGCCGACGCCGGTCAGGTAGTAGAACCGCGAGCCCGAGACCTTGGCTCCCCTCCCGACGTCGACGGCCCGCAGGGCCTCGCCGAGCTCGAGGTGGTCACGCGGCTGGTCGAGCTCGGGGCGCCGACCGTTCTCGCGGATCACGACGTAGTCGTCCTCCCCGCCGGCCGGCACGCCGTCCTCCACCAGGTTGGACAGCTCGAGCGCCGTCCGGTCGAAGATCTCCTGGTTGCCGCCGGCGTTCGCCTCAGCCGCCTTGACCGCCGCCGCCAGGTGCCGGGCCTTGTCCAGCAGTGCCTGCTTCTCCTCGCCCTGCGCACCGGGTATCTGCTTGCCCAGCGCCTTCTGTTCGGCCCGGAGCCTTTCGAACTCTGCCAAGGACTCGCGCCGGGCCCGGTCGGCCGCCAGCAGCTCGTCGACCGCCTCCGGCCGCTCACCCCGCGCGCGCTGCGAGGCTCGTAGCCGATCGGGGTCGTCACGGATCACGCGGAGGTCGAGCACGTTTCCAGCCTAACGAGCGCGCCCACGGGCCAGCGCGCCGGTTTCCCACCACCACCGGCAGTCGCGCATCGCCAGCGCCAGCATTTCCGGCGTCACGCCACGCCGTGGATCACGCGCCTGATGACACGTGGCACACCGCGCGGTTGCACATGGCACGTTCAACGGTGGCAGCCGCGGTCGTTTCGCGGCAATTGTGGACCTACCCGATGTGCCACGCCAGCGGATGCCATCCGACCTGGCGCTCAGCCGCGCAGCCGCGCCAGCCACGCCTCTGCGTCGGCGAAGTCGTCGTTCGCAGTGCCGCGGCCGACAGCGGCTTGCACGCCATCGGCACGCGGATACGACCCGAGGAAGCGGACGTCAGCGCAGATCCGCCGCAGCCCCACCAGGGCCTCGCCGACCCGAGCGTCAGCAACGTGACCCTCGCAGTCGACGGCGAAGCAGTACCGGCCCATCCCATCACCGGTAGGGCGCGACTCGATCCTGGTGAGGTTGACGCCGCGGGTCGCGAACTGCTCGAGGATCTCCAGTAGCGCACCTGGGTGGTCGTCGCTGATGAACGCGACCAGGCTCGTCCGGTCGGCACCGGTCGGAGGTGGCGGGGGCATCGGCCTGGTGACGACGACGAACCGGGTGACGGCGTCAGGATTGTCACCGATCCCGATGGCCAGCGTCTCGAGCCCGTAGCGTTCCGCAGCGACGGGGGCGGCGATGGCCGCGTCGTAGGGCCCGTCGGGACCGCCTCGGCCGGCTGCAACGGCCGCCGCGGCCGCCGCTGTCGACGTGGTGACGCTGATCCGGGCATCCGGCAGCTTCGCCGCTACCCAGCCGCGGCACTGGGCCTCGGCCATGGGATGAGTGACGATCCGGCGGACGGCGGCGAGGTCGGTGCCCGGTCGCGCCATCAGCGCCATCGCCACCGGAAGGAGCGCCTCGCCTGCTATCAGCAGCGGTTCGCCGCGGATCAACTCGTCGAGCGTTGCGTTGACCGATCCCTCGACCGAGTTCTCGACCGGCACGACGGCTCCGTCGACCTCGTGCTGGCGCACGGCGTCCAGCGCCGCGGGAACGGTCGGGAACGGGACCAGTTCGCCCCCGTCGGGCACCGTCCGGGCAGCGGCCTCGGTGAAGGTCGCCTCGGGGCCGAGGTACGCCAACCGGCGTGAGGTCGGTTCCGGCACGCGGGCCAGCCTAGAAGGACCGCACGGAACGGGCACCTTCGGGCACCGTGCGAGATCGGCGTGTTCCGCGTGCGGCTACCGTCGGTTCGGTGAACGACGATCTGGGCTGGCGCGATCTCGGGTTCGCGCGCCTGGACACCGATCGTGCGCCGCGAACCGGCGACCCGGAGGTCGTGTACGGGGCCGGCAAATCGCCCGAACAGACGATCACCCTGCTGCGGGCGCTGCGGGAGGCGCACCCCGAACGCCCAGCGCTGGTGACCCGCCTGACCGACATCGTCCTCGCCGCGGTCAGGGCCGAGTTCGGGTCAGCCGCCACGGTGGACGACGATGCGCGCTGCGCAGCGGTGGGACCGCTTCCGGCGCCGCTCGGCCAGGTCCTCGTGGTGGCGGCCGGTACCTCGGACCTCGCAGTCGCCGGCGAGGCGGCCTTCACCGCGCGCGCGTTCGGCGCGGGCGTGACCGTCGTGGCCGACGTCGGCGTCGCGGGCCTGCACCGCCTGATGGCCGTACGCGACGACCTCGACCGGGCCGACTGCCTCGTGGTGGTCGCGGGCATGGAGGGTGCCCTGCCGTCCGTCGTCGGCGGGCTGACGGGCGTGCCGCTCGTCGCGGTACCGACCTCGGTCGGGTACGGAGCCTCCCTCGGCGGGATGGCCGCCCTGCTGGCGATGTTGAACTCCTGTGCGCCCGGTGTCGTGGTCGTCAACGTCGACAACGGGTTCGGCGCCGGTGTCCACGCCGCGCGGGTCGCGCGCCGCGCTGCGCCGAAGGCGGCCTCGTGATCGGCTGGCTGGACTGCTCGTCCGGCGTCGCCGGCGACATGGTGCTCGGTGCGCTGATCGATGCCGGCATCCCGCTCGAGGTCATGCAGGGCGCCGTCGACGCGGTCGCGCCCGAACCGGTCCACCTCCGGGTCGAGGAGACCAGCAGGGCAGGACTGCGCGCGGTCCGGGTGCACGTCGACGGCACCGGGTCCGAGACGGCACGGACGTGGGCAGACATCCGCGCGCTGCTCGATGCGGGTCCGATCACCGGCCCGGTCCGGGAGAAGGCGGTGGCGATCTTCGAGCGCCTCGCAACGGCCGAGGCCCGCGTCCACGGCGTGTCTCCAGCGGACGTCCACTTCCACGAGGTGGGCGCACTCGACGCGATCGCCGACATCGTGGGCGCAGCGGCAGGTTTCGCCGCCCTCGGACTCGAGGAACTGGACGTGTCCCCGGTCGCGCTCGGCTCCGGCACCGTCCACACCGCCCATGGCACGCTTCCCGTGCCGCCGCCCGCGGTCGTGGAGCTCCTGAGCGGCGCGCCGACCTTCGGGGGCACCGCCGATCGGGAACTCGCGACGCCGACCGGTGCCGCCCTGGTCGCGACGTTCGCGACCGGGTGGGGCCCACAGCCGGCGATGATCGTGCACCGGCACGGCACGGGAGCCGGCGGGCACGACCTGCCGGGCCACGCCAACGTCGTGCGGCTCCTGATCGGCGAGCCGGCGGCGACGCGCGCGCGAACTCTCGTCCTCGAGGCCAACGTCGACGACATGGACCCACGGCTCTGGCCGCCGATCCTCGCTCGGTTGCTGGCAGCCGGAGCGGCTGACGCCTGGCTCGTCCCCATCGTCATGAAGAAGGGCCGGCCCGCCTTCACGCTGTCGGTCCTCGTCGACGACGACGCGGCCGATGCCGTCCGCCGGGCCGTGTTCACCGAGACCACGACGATCGGGCTGCGCGAAACGGCGGTCGACAAGCGCGCGCTGGACCGTGCTGAACACGCGGTCGACGTCCACGGCCATCGCGTGCGAGTGAAGACAGCCAGACTGAACGGCGTGGTGGTCAACGCCCAGCCGGAGTACGACGACGTCGTCGCTGTCGCCACCCATCTCGGCCAGCCGGTCAAGGCGGTCATGGCCGACGCCGCGCTCGCGGCGAGAGCCCTGGTCCGGGACGCAGGGTCGGCGCCGTGAGCGTTCTCAGCCGAGGGGCGCTCGCGACCGCGGCCGCCCTGGCCGGGTTGCTAGTGCTGCCGGCCGACGCCTCCGCCACCTCCCATGACGGGTCGCCGGGCGTCGTCCTGTTCGGCGTCGCGGGGCTGGCCTGGTCCGATGTCAGCGCGGAGGGAACTCCGACCCTGTACGCGTTCACGGGCTCGGACGCCGTCGCATCGATG
>JBOGDU010000277.1:0-18023 GCA_050743145.1 Jiangellaceae bacterium
GCGCCCGCCGTGACAGCTACTTGGCGTCTGCCTTCTTCTTGCCGTACCGCGACTCGAAGCGGGCCACCCGGCCGCCGGTGTCGAGGATCTTCTGCTTGCCCGTGTAGAACGGGTGGCAGTTCGAACACACGTCGGCGTGGATGGTGCCGTTCTTCGCGGTGCTACGAGTGGTGAACGTGTTGCCACAGGTGCACGTGACCGTGGTCTCCACGTAGTCAGGGTGGATGCCGGACTTCAACTGTTCTCCTCGGGTCGAGTGGCGCCGGGTCGCCGCGTGATGTCTACGGGCGTGAACCGGACCGACGTACGAGTGTGCCAGCAATCGGCACGTCACCCAAAACGCCGGCGTCTGCGGGTGCATTCCCGGCCCGTCGGCGCTGCTCATCAGCGCACGAGCCCAACGTGTCAGGCTCGCAGCGCCCTCATCCGACTTGTCAGGACGCCGACACCGTCCACCTCGGCTGGAGCGAACCGGCGACCTGACAGGTCGAGCCGCAATTGACTTGTCCGGGTGACGCGATGGATCCGCGCTGCTGGCGGAGTTGTCCGGCCTGACAAGTCGGAGGTGCCCCAGGATCGCTGAAGCGCAGATCCTGGATGCCGGTCATCACGCCGTTGCCGGGCAGTGAGGTCCGATGGCCGAAGCCTCAGGGTCAGTCCTCCGGTTCGCGGGTGCCGCCGAGCGTCGGCGTCGTCTTCTGGACCTGCATGAGGAACTCGATGTTGCTCTTGGTGGACTTGAGCTTGTCGAGCAGCAGCTCGATCGCCTGCTGCGGGTCCAGGGCGGAGAGCACTCGGCGCAGCTGCCACATGACGGCGAGCTCGTCGCGGGAGACCAGGATCTCTTCGCGACGGGTGCCCGACGCGTCGACGTCGACCGCGGGGAAGATCCGCTTGTCGGCGAGGTCGCGGCGCAGCCGGAGCTCCATGTTCCCGGTGCCCTTGAACTCCTCGAAGATCACCTCGTCCATGCGCGAGCCGGTCTCGACCAGCGCCGTGGAGATGATCGTCAGCGACCCACCGTGCTCGATGTTGCGAGCAGCGCCGAAGAACCGCTTCGGCGGATAGAGCGCACTGGAGTCGACACCACCGGAGAGGATCCGCCCGCTGGCGGGAGCGGCGAGGTTGTACGCACGGCCCAGCCGAGTGATCGAGTCGAGCAGCACGACGACGTCGCCGCCGAGCTCGACCAGGCGCTTGGCCCGTTCGATCGCCAACTCTGCGACCGTCGTGTGGTCTTCAGCCGGGCGGTCGAAGGTCGAGGCGATGACCTCGCCCTTCACCGCGCGCTGCATGTCGGTGACCTCCTCCGGCCGTTCGTCGACCAGGACGACCATGAGGTGGGTCTCGGGGTTGTTCGCCGTGATGGCGTTCGCGATCGCCTGGAGGATGAGCGTCTTGCCCGCCTTCGACGGCGAGACGATCAGGCCTCGCTGGCCCTTCCCGATCGGGGCCACCAGGTCGATGACACGGGTCGAGACGATGCCGGGCTCGGTTTCGAGCCGTAGCCGGTCCTGCGGGTACAGCGGGGTGAGCTTCGAGAACTCCGGGCGGTGCTGCGCGGCCTCGGGATCGGCGCCGTTGACCGTGTCGACGCGGACCAGCGCGTTGAACTTCTGCTGCTTCTCGCCTTCGCGCGGTTGCCGCACGACTCCGGTGACGGCATCGCCCTTGCGCAGTCCGTTGCGCCGGACCATGGCCAGCGACACGTAGACGTCGTTCGGACCGGGGAGGTAGCCGGAGGTCCGGACGAACGCGTAGTTGTCGAGGATGTCGAGGATGCCGGCCACCGGGATGAGCACGTCGTCCTCGGAGACCTGGGGTTCGTCGATGCGGTCGCGGTTGCCGCCCCGACGGTCGCGGTCGCGGTTGCTTCCGCGACGGTCGCGACGCCGGCGGCGGTTGCGGCCACGATCGCCGTCCTCGTCGTCGTCACGCTGGCCTTGCTGGCCGCCCGAACGCTCGCCCTGCCCCACGGGCCGGCGGTCGCCGTCCTGGTCGTCACGACGATTGGTCTGACCACCGGTGCGGCGATCCTGCTGGTCGCCACGGGCCGCCCGGCCTTGGCGGTCGCCGCCGTCCTGCAGGTCGCGGCGGTTCTCGGTCCGCTCGCGCCCCGCGACGTCGCCGCCCTGACCGCCCTGCGATCCGTCGCGAGCGTCGTCCGCACGCGACCCGTCGCGGGCGCCCTCGCGGGGGTCGTTGACCCGGGCAGCGACCTCGGCGGGCTCGCTGGTGCGCGCCGTGCCTTCACGTCGTGCGTCGTCGCCGGCGTCGACGAGGTCGCGGCCGGCCCGCGGGCCCGTGCCGCGGTCGTCCACGGGTGCAGACCCGACCGGCTCGTTGCCGCGCCCGGCATGAGTCGGCGACTCGGCCGCCACCGCCACGTCGCTGGACGCGGGTGGCATGGAGATGCCGGTCGAACCACCCTGGGCCGCCCGGATCGCGTCGACGAGCTGGCTCTTGCGCATCCGGCCGGTGCCGGTGATGCCCAGGCCGCTGGCCAGTTGCTGCAGCTCGGCCAGCACCATTCCGTCGAGCCCGGCCGCGCGGCGGCGGCGGGGCTTGTCGGCGGAGGCGGAGTCGGCCGAGGAAGACTCGGGCATCGGCTCCGAGACTCCATAAAGATCAGTGTTTGTCACGCAGGGTCCTTTCCTGGACCGGCGCCGGCCAGAGAGCCGGCGCGTAGAACGCCCCGGGGAGACCCCGGGTCTGAGGTGCACGCGGCGCTTTGCTGAGTAGTCGTCCCCCCTCGGTACGGCCTGACCGTATTAGCTGAGGTGCGGAGTCCTGCGGCGGAATGGACCCGCGTCCAGGGATTGGCGACCAGCCCGGAGGGCGTCGGTGCGTTCCCGAGAGTAACACGCGCAGCCGACCGCGTCCCCACCCGGACCATTCCGGTCGCATCCGTGTCGTGACGTCTCGGCCTGTCGATCTCCGCAAGCCCCCATGATCATGTCGATTTCGCCGCCCCTCAGGCGGGAAAGTCGACATGATCATGGGGGGAGCACGACGCCGCCGGGGGGACGTCGCTCAGACGGACTCGACGACCGCGCCGCGGCGGTCGACGTCGACCGATCGCACCTGCCAGCGTCCCGGTCCGGCGGTCGCGACGATCCGGGCGACCTCCTCCGCCCTGGTCGTGAGAACCAGCACGGACGGCCCCGCGCCGGACACCACCGCCGCGATACCGCGGGTGCGGAGCGCGTCGACGAAGGCAAGCGAGTCGGGCATGGCCGGCCTCCGGTACGGCTGGTGCAGGAGGTCATGCGTCGCCTCGAACAGGAGCTCGGGACGGTGGGTCAGCGCCTCGACCAGCAGCGCGGCGCCTGCCGCGTTCCGGGCCGCGTCGGCGTGCGGCACCTGGGCCGGGAGGAGCCCTCGCGCGGCCTCGGTGGACAGGGCCGCCTCGGGGACACAGGTCACCGCCCGGACATCGGGGTGCACGTCCAGCCGCACGGCCCGAGCCCCCCGCTGCGACGTCCACGCGATCGTGAGCCCGCCGAACAGGCACGCGGCCACGTTGTCGGGATGGCCCTCGATCTGCGCTCCGAGCTCGAGTACGGCATCGTCGGGCAGCCTCTCGCCGGCCGCACCAGCCAGCGACCGGGCAGCCAGCACACCCGCCACGATGGCGGCGGCCGAAGAGCCCAGCCCTCTACCGTGCGGCACCGTGTTCTCACAGTGCAACGCGAGGCGGTCCGCCCGTACCTGGAGCAGGTCGAGGGTCTTGCGCAGGCTTCGAGCGACCAGGTGGCGGTCGTCCTCGGGCACCACACCGGCACCCTCGCCGGAGACCTCGACACGGATCAGCCGAGCGCCGGGCTGCTCGACCCCGTCTCGGCCCACGGCAGACCTCTGGTCGCCGATCCGAGCTGTGACGACGTCGTGCCAGTCCAGAGCCAGTCCAAAGGTGTCGAACCCGGGGCCGAGGTTGGCGCTCGTGGCCGGGACGCGGACCCGGACCGCTCGGCTCACGCGAACCCGAGGACCGCCGCGGCCGCAGCCACGTCGGCCGGTACGGCTTCAGCTCGAACGGCGCCGTAGGCGGCGCTCGCCGTCTCGACGTCCTTGAGGCCGTGGCCGGTCACGGTCACCACGATCACCTGCCCACGATCGACGCGCTCCGATGCGGCTGCCGCGACGAGACCGGCCACACCGGCAGCAGAGGCGGGCTCGACGAACAGTCCGTCGCGGCCGGAGAGCTCCTGCTGCGCGCTCAGCATCTCCTGGTCGGTGACAGCCTCGATGAACCCGCCCGACTCATCGCGGGCGGCCAGCGCCGGCAGCCACGATGCCGGGTTGCCGATCCGGATCGCGCTGGCGACCGTTTGAGGGTCAGCGACCGGCTTGCCGCTCACCAGCGGCGCGGCACCGGCGGCTTGGAAGCCCCACATCCGTGGGAGCTTGGACGCGAAACGCTCATCCGCGTACTGCTGATAACCCATCCAGTAGGCCGAGATATTCCCGGCATTGCCGACCGGGAGCACCTGCACGTCGGGTGCGTCGCCGAGTGCGTCGACGATCTCGAAGGCGGCGGTCTTCTGACCCGCGAGCCGGTGCGGGTTCAACGAGTTCACCAGCGCGACCGGGTACTCGTCCGCAAGACCACGGGCCAGCCGCAGGCATTCGTCGAACGTGCCGTCGACCTCGACGATGCGGCTGCCGTGAACGACCGCTTGGGCCATCTTCGGGCCGGCCACCCTCCCGTGGGGTACGAGCACGATCGGGGTCATGCCGGCCCGGACCGCGTACGCCGCTGCCGAGGCGCTGGTGTTCCCCGTCGACGCACAGACCACGGCCTTGGCACCCTCTTCGAGCGCCTTCGAGATCGCGACCGTCATGCCGCGGTCCTTGAACGACCCGGTGGGGTTGACCCCCTCGACCTTCAGGTGGACCTCGCAGCCGGTGACCTCGGACAGCCAGGGGCTCGGCAGCAGCGGCGTCCCGCCCTCCGCGAGCGTGACGACAGGGGTGCCGGCATCGACCGGCAGCAGGTCGCGGTACTCCTCGATGACGCCTCGCCACAGGTGGGACACGTCTACTCCCCCTCGACCCGCATCACCGACAGCACCTCGCGTACGGTGGCCAGCCCTCGCAGTCCGGCCACCGTAGCGGCGAGTGCGTCGTCGGTGGCCTGATGGGTGACGACCACGAGTTCGGCGTCCTCAGGACCGTGCACGCGCTGGCGCACGGTCTCGATCGAGACGCCCTGCTCGGCGAAGACGGCGGCAACCGCCGCCAACACACCGGGACGGTCGTCGACGTCCAGGCTGATGTGATACCGCGTCCGGGTCTGGCCCATCGGCCGCACCGGTCGGTCGGCGTACGAGGATGCCCCCGGACCGAGCGACCCGGCCAGCCGGTTGCGGGCGACGGTCACCACATCGCCCAGCACGGCACTGGCCGTGGGCGCCCCGCCTGCACCCGGCCCGTAGAACATCAGGTGCCCCGCGGCGTCGCTCTCGACGAAGACCGCGTTGTACGCGCCGCGGACGCTGGCAAGCGGGTGGCTGCGGGGCAGCATCGCCGGGTGGACTCGAACCCCGACCGACCGCTCGTCATCGGAGAGCTCACAGATGGCGAGCAGTTTGACGACCGCTCCCATGTCGCGCGCGCTCGCCACGTCGGCCGACGAGACCTCGGAGATGCCCTCCCGGTGCACGTCGGCGGCCACCACCGGAGAGTGGAACGCGATCGAGGCGAGGATGGCCGCCTTGGCGGCGGCGTCGAAGCCTTCGACGTCGGCGGTCGGGTCGGCCTCGGCGTAACCGTGGGCCTGTGCCTCCTCGAGTGCCTCGCCGAAGCCGGCGCCGGAGCTGTCCATCTTGTCCAGGATGTAGTTGGTGGTGCCGTTGACGATTCCCAGCACCCGACGGATCCGGTCACCGGACAGCGACTCTCGCAGCGGTCTCAGCAGGGGGATCGCGCCTGCGACCGCCGCCTCGTAGTAGAGGTCGACGCCATGCTTCTCCGCGGCAGCGTGCAGGGTTGCGCCCTCCTCGGCGAGCAAGGCCTTGTTGGCGGTGACGACGGACGCGCCGTGCTCCATCGCAGCGAGCAGGAGTGACCGGGCCGGCTCGATGCCGCCGATCACCTCCACGACGATGTCCACGTCGTCGCGCGTCACCAGGCCGGGGGCGTCGGTCGTGAACAGAGAGGTGTCGATGCCGGTGGCGCCGCGGTCGCGGCCCGACCGGCGTACGGCCACGCCAACCAGATCCAGGCGGCCGCCGATCCGAGCTGCCAGGTCGTCTGCGTGGTCGGTCAAGAGGCGGACCACCTCGGTGCCGACCGTGCCGCACCCGAGGAGCGCGACGCGCAGCGTGGTCATCGACCCCTCCCGCACCCGTTACTCGACCTCGACAGTCTCCGCGACCGCCGGACGATCTCGCGTGTTCTGTCCATGATGCGAGATATCGGTATCACTGTTCGGCATCGGGGCCGCAGAATCTCGCGCTCGGGCGTGCTGGGCCACGCCACTACTCGTCCACGTCGAGGCGGAGCAGGTCGTCCTCGGTCTCGCGCCGGACGACGACCCGCGCCTGCCCGTCGCGCACGGCGACCACCGGCGGACGGGGTACGTGGTTGTACGTGCTGGCCAGACTGCGGGCGTACGCGCCGGTGGCCGGGACGGCGATCAGGTCACCCGGCCGGACGTCGCCGGGGAGGAACTCGTCCTTGACCACGATGTCACCGCTCTCGCAGTGCTTGCCGACTACACGGGCCAACACGGGGTCGGCCGACGAACGCCGGTTCGCCAGCGTGCAGGAGTAATCGGCGTCGTAAAGAGCCGCCCGGATGTTGTCGCTCATGCCGCCGTCGACGGCGACGTAGGTACGCGTCGCCCCCGCATCGAGCTCGACCGGCTTCACGGTGCCGACCTCGTACAGCGTGAACGCGCTCGGGCCGGCGATCGCGCGACCGGGCTCGACGCTGATACGTGGGACGGCGATCCCGCGTGCGCGGCACTCCTGAGCGACGATCTCGGCAATCCCAGCTGCCAGCACGGCTGGAGGCAGGGGATCGTCCTGGGTGGTGTACGCGATGCCAAAGCCCCCACCGAGGCCGAGCTCGGGCAGCGCGAGGCCGTGCTCGTCGGCGATCTCGGCGTGCAGTCCGAGAGCTCGGCGGGCAGCCACCTCGAAGGCGGCGGTGTCGAAGATCTGGGAGCCGATGTGTGAATGCAGTCCGGTGAGCTCGAGACCCGGTACCGCGAGAACGGCCCGCACAGCAGCAGCGGCAGCTCCGCCGGCCAGCGAGAAGCCGAACTTCTGGTCTTCGTGGGCGGTGGCGATGTACTCGTGCGTGTGGGCCTCGACGCCGACCGTGAGCCGGATCATGACCCTCGCCCTGACGCCTCGGTCGGCCGTCAGCCGGGCCAGCCGTTCGATCTCCTGCCCCGAGTCGACGACGATCCGCCCCACCCCGGCGTCGAGGGCGCGCGACAACTCTGCTTCCGACTTGTTGTTGCCGTGCAGTCCGATGCGGGCGGCAGGGAAGCCGGCCCGCTGGGCGACCGCTAGCTCCCCTCCGGTGCAGACGTCGAGGTGCAGCCCCTCCTCCGCGATCCACCGGACGGTTGCGCGGGACAGGAAGGCCTTGCCCGCATAGAAGACGTCGGCTCCGCCGCACAGCTCGGCGAACGCGGCGTCGAATGTGGTGCAGAACTCGCGCGCCCTCGTGCGGAAGTCGTCCTCGTCGACGACGTACGTGGGCGTGCCGAACCGCTCGGCGATGACCGTGGCGGCGACGCCGCCCACGGTGACGGCACCGTCCGGACCGCGTTCGACGTTGCGCGCCCACAGATGCGGGAGAAGTGCATTGACGTCGGTGGGCAGGCGCAGCCAGGTCGGACCCCGAGATCCGGCGACTGCGTGGAGGGCACCCGCTTCGTGCGTGCGCACCGCCTACATCCGCTCGGGCGCGGAGACCCCGAGCAGCCCGAGCCCGTTGGCGACCACGACCCTGGTGGCCGCGACCAGCCACAGCCGTGCACGGTGCAGGTCGGTGGGCTGTTCCTCGCCGACCGGAAGCACCCGGCATTCGTCGTAGAACCTGTGGAACGTCCCGGCGAGGTCCTCCAGATACCGGGCGATCCGGTGCGGCTCGCGCAGTTCGGCCGCCGTGGCGACGACCCGCGGGAACTCCCCCAGCGCACCGAGCAGCAGAGACTCCCGCTCGTGGTCGAGCAACTCGGGATGAAGCTCCTCGCGGTCGATGCCGAGCTCGTCCGCGTTGCGCAGGATCGAGGCCAGCCGAGCGTGGGCGTACTGGACGTAGAACACCGGGTTGTCGCTGGCCTGCTTGGTGATCTGGTCGACGTCGACGGTGAGCGGCGAGTCGACGGGGTACCGGCTCAGCGTGTACCGCAACGGGTCGACGCCCGCGGCGTCGACGACCTCGGCGAGGGTCAGCATGGTGCCCGCTCGCTTGGACAGCCGCAGCTCGCGACCCGCGCGCACGATCTTGACCAACTGTCCGATCGGGACCTCGATGTTCTTCTCGGGATCGTCGCCCGCGCACGAGGCCATCGCCTTCAACCGACCGACATAGCCGTGGTGGTCCGCTCCGAGCAGGTAGATGCAGACGTCGAAGCCGCGCTCACGCTTGTCGACGTAGTACGCCGTGTCGGAGGCGTAGTAGGTGAAGGTGCCGTCGCGGCGCACGAGGACCCGGTCCTTGTCGTCGCCGAAGTCGGTGGTCCGCATCCAGAGCGCGCCGTCGGACTCGAACACGTGCCCCTTGCTCCGCAGCACCTCGATGCCGTGCTCGACCTTTCCCGAGGCATGGAGATCGCGCTCGGAGGACCAGACGTCGAAGTGCGTTCGGAACGCGTCGAGCTGTTGCTGCTGCTCGGCGAGTTGGAGCCGATAGCCCTGCTCGCGGAAGGCGATGCGCTGCTCGCCTGCTGGCAAATCGAGGTACTCCGGATGCTCGTCCACGATCGCCTTGGCCAGGTCGGCAACGTAGTCGCCGTGGTAGCCGTCCGGGGGGACGTCCGTCCCGTGCGCACGAGCCATGATCGACGCGCCGAAGAGATCCATCTGAGTGCCGCGGTCGTTGATGTAGAACTCGCGGGTGACATCGGCCCCCGCGGCGTCGAGTACGCGGGCCATCGCATCGCCCACCGCGGCCCACCGCACGTGGCCGAGGTGCAAGGGACCGGTCGGGTTGGCCGAGATGAACTCCACGTTGACGCTCAGGCCCGCCAGAGCCTCGCCGCGGCCGTACCGGTCTCCGGCGTCGACGATGGTCCGGGCGAGCTCGCCCTGCGCAGCAGCCGTGACGGTGATGTTGAGGAATCCGGGGCCGGCGACGTCGACCTGCTCGACGCCGTCGACCGCGCGCAGCCGGGCGGCGAGCACCTCCGCCAGCGCGCGGGGACTGGTGCCGGCCCGCTTTGCCAACTGGAGCGCGACGTTGGTGGCGTAGTCGCCGAAGTCGCGGTTGCGTGGGCGCTCGATCGTGACGTCGCCCGGGACGCCTTCCGGCAGGGCGACCTCGCCCGCGTCGACCGCAGCCGCAAGGGCATCGCGTACCGCGGTGGACAGCTGTTCGGGGGTCACCGGCCCAGCGTATCCAGCCGGGTCGCCCACAGCGGCGGACCGGTCCGACCTGTGGACTCAGCGGCCGATCTGCTTGCGACCCGCCTGCTTGAGCCGCCGTCGCTGCGACGGGTCGAGCATCAGGTACCCCGCCACCGGCACGCCGACGATGAGCAGCAGCGCGATCCAGTTCGGCAGCAGGATGAACGCGATGACCGCGGCCGCGGCCCCGCCGAGCAGATACTTGGTTCCTGTGGACATGTCGCTCCAACCCTCTGGCCGGGGATCCACCCGGCGGCTCCATTCTCCGTCATGGAGTGGGCAGCAGTGCTCCGGCTCATCCCTGAGCGAACCCTGAGATCCGCCGGACCCTGACCGGCCGGCTGATATCCTCGACCCCGCCCTGGCCCCCGTAGCTCAGGGGATAGAGCACCGCCCTCCGGAGGCGGGAGCGCAGGTTCGAATCCTGCCGGGGGCGCGCTGTGACATCAGGCCGTAGCGGCGTCCGCGTTCTCAGTCGCCCGCGAAGAGCGTCGAGTCAGGGCCGTCGCCGTGACCCAGGCTGCGGTCGCTGCGAGGACGGCCGCCGGGATCGTGTCGACCCCTTGGCTGCCGGCGAGCAACGCGGCGAAGAGCAGCGGGGCGAACAGGAGCCGTGTCGTGGCGGCCATGCCTGCGGCGGTGCCGACGGCCACCGCGAGCGTGGGTGATGTGTCGAACCAGACGACCGCAAGCATCGCAAGAGCGACACCGAGGAAGATCGCAGGAAACACGGGTCCACCGCGGAAGCCACAGCCTAGGCTCACCGCGTAGCCGAGGGCCTTTGCGACGAGCAGGATGACGACGATCGTGGTCGAGGTCTCGCCGACAAGCTCAGGCACCCCCGATTGTCCCGAGAACAGGACGGCCTGTGAGTCGGCGCCGAGTTGGGCGGCCAGCTGGGCGAGCAGGCCGACAGCGAGCGCGCCGGCCACGAGCAGCACTGGCATCCCGAACCTCATGTGCTGCAGCCCGCTGACCCTGGTTGCCGCGAATCGGACCGCCGCCAGGAGCAGTCCGGCCGCGACACCGACCACGACGGCAGTCAGGAGGTCGAGCAGGTGAGTGCCTTCGTACGCGGGCAGGCCCGGCACTGCCAGGGTGCTGGTGTCGAGTCCGCCCCAGCTGCCGAGCCCGACGAAGATGACGTAGCCGACAGCGGCGGCGACCAGGCCCGGCAGCAGAGCGGGTATCAGCGCCGCTCCCAATCCGACCCCCGCCTCCAGGAGCAGCAGTCCGGCCACCAGCGGCCCGCCGAACAGCGCAGAGATCGCCGAGAACGAGCCGGCGGTCGCCATCACGGCGGTCTCCCGCGAACCGAGCCGGACGAACGTGGTAAGAGCCATCCCGACGACGGAACCGAGCGCGATCAGCGGCGCCTCCGGACCGAGGACGGCGCCGAATGCGAGCGTGCCGATGGCGGCCAACGCCACACCCGGTCCGTGCGACAGGGGCGTCGGCTTGGCGCTGATCCCCTCGAGCGGGGGCCGGCCCCCATCGCCGGGTAGGAAGGTCCGCGCAACCAGCACGACGAGCGCTCCGGCGACGGGCAGACCGATCACCAGATACCACGGCGGTACCGCGTGCCCGAGCGCGTCCGGCAGGTCGTCCCAGAGCCATTGCTCGAGCACGTGCACGAGTGCGAGAAAACCGGCGGCGACCAACGCAGCGGGTACGCCGATCAGTGCACCCAGGAGAATCAGGCGGAGGTACGCCGCAGCGGTCAGCGGCTCTGGAGAGGGCGTCGTCGTCGACACGGGCGGAACGTACCGCGAAGAACCGGCACGACGACCAACCTTCAGCGGTGCAGGCGCCGGCGCGCTCTGGCCACGCCGGTGTCGGCGGATTCTCGTAGCCTGACGGTCATGGGTGGCGGGAGCGCAGACGCCGTCGTCGTCGGCGCCGGCGTGATCGGCCTGACAACGGGAATCTGCCTGGCCGAGGCCGGCGTCCGTACTCGCATCCTCACCGCGGAGCCGCCGCACCGGACCACGTCCTATGCGGCGAGCGCGATGTGCGGCCCGATCTTCCTGCCGGCCGACGATCCCGGCGGTGCCCGCGAGCACGCGAGCTACGACGTGTTCAGTGCCCTCGCCCGCATGCCCGAGAGCGGCGTGCACATGTGCGGAGGCAGGTTCGTCGCGTCTGGTGAGATGCCGGTGGCACCGGCCATCCACCGCCCCGATGACGTGCGGCCGTTGGATGCCGGAGAGCTTCCGGCCGGCTATTCGTCCGGGTTCGCCGCCACCGTGCCGTGCGTCGACATGCCGCGCTACCTCGGTTACCTCACCGGCCGGTTCGAGGACGCCGGCGGCACCGTCGAAATCCGCCGGCTCTCCACGTTGACGGAGGCGGCCGGGACAGCTCGGCTGGTCGCCAACTGTTCCGGCGTCGGCGCCCGCGACCTCGTTCCTGACCACGCCGTCCGCCCGGTTCGCGGCCAACATGTCGTCGTCGAGAACCCCGGCATCGACACGCTGTTCATGGAGCCGCCATTCGGAGCCGCCTGGACTGGATGGCACCCGCACGGCGACATCGTCGTCCTCGGCGGCATCGCGGTCGAAGACGACTGGAACCTCGAACCCGACCCTGCCGTGACCGAGCAGATCCTGCGCCGTTGCATCGTGGTGGAGCCCCGCTTCCGGGACGCGCGCGTTGTCGAACACCGGGTCGGCTTACGTCCCGGCCGTCCCACCGTCCGGCTCGAACGCGAGGACGTCGACGGCGTCCGCATCGTCCACGACTACGGCCACGGCGGAACGGGCGTCATGCTCTCCTGGGCCTGCGCCCGCGAGGCTGCAGCCCTGCTCACGGCGTAAAACGGCGTCGGCACGTCCAGCCCAGGACGGCGTACCTGCCAGGGGCGATACGTTGACGCCACTTTGTGTCACTGGCGTATCCCCTTTCCGGACGATGTCCCTTGCCGGCATGCCGCGACGGTCGGCGTGTCGAAATAGCCGGCGCGGTGCGGGTGTTTGTGGACACTGTCGAGACACGAAAGCCGTCAGGAGGCCGATCCATGGGCATCAGCAGGTTGAATCATGCCGTTCTGTACGTCCGCGACCTCGAGCGCAGCGTCGCCTTCTACGCCGACGTGCTCGGCTTCCGTCGGATCGACATGACGCCGGAGGGTTTCGCAGGAGCGGCGTTCCTGCAGGCACCGAACTCGACCAACGACCACGACCTCGGGCTGTTCCAGATCGGTGCGGCCGCCGGGCCGTCCGCAGCCGGTCGAGGCACAGTGGGCCTCTACCACCTGGCGTGGGAGGTGGAGGCGCTCGCGGACCTGAAGCAACTCGCGGCCGACCTCTCCCGGCACGGCGCCCTCGCCGGCACCTCCGACCACGGCACGACCAAGAGCCTGTACGCGAAGGACCCCGACGGCATCGAGTTCGAGGTCGCCTGGATAGTCCCGGCCGACCGTCTGGACGACACCGCCCTGCAGGCCCGCAAGAGCATCCGGCGGCTCGACCTCGACCGCGAGATTGAGCGCTACGGAGCCAAGACTCGTGGCGGTGTCGGCATCTCGGTCACGGCCGGTTAGGCCGGACACACGACCATGAGCGGGCAGCCCGACATCGACTGGGCCGAGCAGGCCGCCTATCTCTCGCAAGCGGCCAGGACCGACGCCGATTGGTACCGGAGCGTCGCGAGCAGGTTGGTGCGCCCGACCGACCGCCTGCTCGTCGACGTGGGATGCGGCGGCGGCGGGATGGCGGTGGCGCTCGCGCTCACCAGTCTGTCGGCGCGTGTCGTCGCGGTGGACGACGAACCTGCGGTGCTCAAGGCGGCGGCCGAGGTGTTCACGGAAGCGGGAGTCGAGGTCCGTACCGCCGTCGCCGACGCCGCCGGCGATCCCCAGGTCCTTGCCGCCGCGATCGGCGGGCCGGCTGACCTCGTGTGGGCGTCAGCGGTCGTCCACCACGCCCCGGATCAGCAGGCCACGGTCGACGTCCTAGCCGGCCTGCTGGCACCTCGAGGACAGTTGGCACTGGCCGAGGGTGGGCTGCCCAGGCGTCACCTCCCATGGGATCTCGGTTCCGGGCGACCCGGTCTGGAGTCCAGACTCGAGCAAGCGCAGGACGCGTGGTTCGCGGCAATGCGCGACAGCATGCCCGAGGCGGTGCGCATGCCTTACGGGTGGCCGAGCGCGCTGCGAAGGGCCGGCCTCACGGACGTCACGACGTCGACGTCGCTGATCGAGCGTCCGCCGCCCCTCGACGCTGCCGAGCGCGAGCGAGTCGCGGGTAAGTTCGCCCACCGGGTGGAGTGGCTGCGGGAGCGCGAGATGCTGCCGCTCGAGGACGACGCAGCCTGGACCCGGCTGCTCGACCCGGAGGCACCGGAGTGGCTCGGCCGCCGTGACGACGTGTTCGTGCTCGACGCACGCAGTGTCCACGTCGGTCACGCCGGCGCACAATGATCAGCCGGCACGGCCCGTACGCTGGCCGTCGATGGCCGGCTACTCCGGGACTCCGCTTCCCCGCAAGCTCGACGTGAAGGCGGGGCACCGGGTCCTGCTCGACCGCGCTCCCGAAGGGTTCGTCCTCGACCCGCTGCCGGAGCATGCGACCGTTCACCATCGCGCCGGAAGCCGCCCGTACGACGTCGTGCTCTCGTTCACCCACTGGCGCGGCGCACTCGTGCACCGGTTGCCCGTGCTCGAGGACCGGATCGCCCGCGACGGCGCGATCTGGGTGGCCTGGCCGAAGCAGGCCAGTGGCGTGCCCACCGACGTCACAGAGGACGTGATCCGCGAGGTCGCCCTGCCGCGCGGGCTGGTCGACGTCAAGGTGTGCGCCGTCGACGACGTGTGGTCCGGGCTCAAGCTCGTGATCCGGGTGGAGAACCGGTGAGCGTTCGCAGCGGGTACTCCGCCGACGTCGTCGTCGTCGGCGGAGGGCACAACGGCCTGGTCGCCGCCACCGTGCTCGCCCGCTCCGGCCTGGACGTGGTCCTGTTCGAACGGGCGCAGACGCTGGGCGGGGCCGCCCGCACCGAGAACTGCTTCCCGGCCGTGCCCGGGTTGCGCCAGTCCACGGGTGCTTACCTGCTCGGACTGATGCCGCCGGAGGTGCTGGCGCTGGCCGGCGGCCGCGTCCGTCCGTTGCGTCGCGACCCGCACTACGTCCTGCCGACGGCGGGTGGGCCGAACTCGCCCTACCTGTGGTTCGGCAGCGACCGCGACGCCACCCGTGCCCAGATGGAGCGGACCTTCTCGGCCGCCGACGTGCGGGCGGACGACGCCCTGCAGGCCGAGCTGGCCGCGCTGCGGGACGACCTGGCGCCTGCCTGGCTCGCCGAACCGCTCGACGTCGAGGACACCGCCGAGCGCTACGTGCGCCCAGGCCTGCGAGGGGCGTTCGTCGACCTGGTGCGCGGCTCGGTCGTCGACTACCTGGCCAGGTTCGGGTTCGCGTCGGAACTCCTCGTGGCGATGTACGTCGTCACCGACGGCCTCTCGGGGCTCACGGCCGGGCCGGACACTCCGGGCACCGGTCACAACTTCCTGGTCCACAACATGTGCCGGCTGCCCGGTGGAGGTGGCACCTGGATGGTCGCCGAGGGAGGCATGGGTGCTGTGTCCGGCGCGTTCGCCGAGGCGGCCGCTGCGGCCGGCGCGCGATTGTTCACCGGCACAGAGGTCGGAGCTCTCACCGTCGATGGCGGTGCCGTCGACGGCGTGGTCCTCGCCGACGGCCGGCCGATCGCCGCCCGCGCCGTCCTGGCCGCATGCGATCCCTGGCGGGCCGCGGCGATCGCCGGCGAGCATGCCCCGGCCGACCTGGTGGACCGCTTGGAGCGGATCCACCGGCCGGGCACGACGCTCAAGGTCAACCTGGCACTGCGAGGTCTGCCTCGCCTGGCCTGCCTGCCCGACGGTGCACCGTCACCGTGGGGGGCCACGGTCCACCTCCTGCCCGACGCCACCGGCCGGCCGCTCGAGGCAGTCCGGTCCATGTGGAGCGACGTGGAGGCGGGCCGCCTGCCCGACTTCCCGACCATCGAGTGGTACGTCCACACGACCGTCGACCCGAGCCTGCGCGACGACGCCGGCCACCATTCGTCGGCGCTATTCGTCCAGTCGGTGCCGTACCAGCCCGCCCACTCCTCCTGGCCGGAGGCGATAGACGCGTACGTCGACCACCTGCTGGGCATCGCCGACCGGTTCGCCCCCGGTACCTCCGACCTCGTCGCCGACACCTTCCCCCTGCCGCCGCCCGCGATCGAGGAGCACTTCGGCATCACCGGCGGACACATCCACCACGTCGACAACGGCGTGGCCTTCGCCGACCGCGTTCCCTATGTGACCGGCCTGCCCGGGCTCTATGCGGGGAGCGCCGGCTGCCATCCGGCCGGCTCGGTGATCGGAGCCGCCGGCTGGAACAGCGCACACCGGGTGGTAGCCGATCTGGGCGTGCGCCCGGCGGAGACTAACCTGTAATGCAGAGCAGCCGCGAACACCCCGTACGGAAGAAGGCGAACGCGTCAGTGGCCCCGCAGACCGGCCCGCTCTCGGGTTTCGGACCGAACGAGTGGCTCGTGCAGGAGCTCTACGACAGCTGGCTGCATGATCCTGCAACGGTCGACCAGGCGTGGTCCGACTTCTTCAGCGACTACACGCGCGGCGACCTGCCCAACGGGCGCGAGCCCGGCACGGCCCGATCCAGCAGGGGGAACGACGTGACCACGGGCGGAACACAGACGAACCCGGCACCGGCGACGCCAACCGCCGCTCCGGAGGCCACCACCACGCCCCCGAAGGCCCCACCGGCGGCTCCGACCACGGCCCGGCCGGCAGCGGCGACCAAGGGAGCCACTACGCCCGACCCGTCTCCACCCGCCGGGAAGACGCCCGCCACCACCGACTCGCGGGCCACCGAGACGGTTCCACTTCGTGGTGCCACCGCTCGCGTCGTCACGAACATGGAGACCAGCCTCGAGGTGCCCACCGCCACGAGCGTGCGGACCGTGCCGGCGAAGCTGCTGGTGACAACCGGATCGTCATCAACAACCACCTGTCCCGCTCGCGCGGCGGCAAGGTGTCGTTCACCCACCTCATCGGGTTCGCGCTGCTCAAGGCGCTGGGCCAGATGCCGGACATGAACTACTCCTACGACCACGTCGAGGGCAAGCCCGTGCTGGTCAAGCCGACCCACGTCAATCTCGGGCTCGCGATCGACCAGCGGAAGAAGGACGGTACGCGCCAACTGCTCGTGCCCAGCATCAAGCAGGCCGAGACTCTCGACTTCGCCCAGTTCTGGTCGGCGTACGAAGACCTGATCCGGCGGGCCCGCGGCGGCCAGCTCACGGTCGACGACTTCGCCGGGACGACGATCAGCCTCACCAACCCGGGCACGATCGGCACGGTCCACTCGGTGCCGAGGCTGATGAAGGGCCAGGGCACGATCATCGGGGTCGGTGCCATGGAGTACCCGGCCGAGTTCCAGGGTGCCGCACCCGAGACGTTGGCGCGCCTCGGCATCTCCAAGGCCATGACGTTGACCAGTACGTACGACCACCGGGTCATCCAGGGTGCCCAGAGCGGCGACTTCCTGCGGATCGTGCACGGGCTGCTGCTCGGCGACGACGGCTTCTACGACGAGATCTTCCAGGCGCTGCGGATCCCTTACGAGCCGATCCGCTGGGCCGCCGACGTCACCGCCAGCCACGAGGACGAGATCGGCAAGCAGGCCAGGGTGCTCGAGCTGATCCACGCCTACCGGGTCCGCGGCCACCTGATGGCCGACACCGACCCGCTCGAGTACAAGCAGCGGAGCCACCCCGACCTCGACGTCACCACCCATGGCCTGACGCTGTGGGACCTCGACCGTGAGTTCGCCACCGGCTCGTTCGGGGGCGACAAGCGGTTCATGCTCCTGCGCGACATCCTCGGCGTGCTGCGAAACGCGTACTGCCGCACCGTCGGCATCGAGTACATGCACATCCAGGAGCCGGACCAGCGGCGCTGGATCCAGCAGCGGGTCGAGAAGCCGTCCGAGCGGACGGAGCGCGAGGACCAGCTCCGCATCCTGCACACGCTCAACCAGGCTGAGGCGTTCGAGACGTTCCTGCAGACCAAGTACGTCGGCCAGAAGCGCTTCTCGCTCGAGGGTGCGGAGTCGATGATCTCGGTGCTCGACGAGATCTGCCAGGCCGCCGGTGAGGCGGAGCTCGACGAGGTGTGCATCGGCATGGCCCACCGCGGGCGGCTCAACGTGCTGGCGAACATCGTCGGCAAGAGCTACGGCCAGATCTTCCGGGAGTTCGAGGGGAACATCGACCCACGGACCGTCCAGGGCTCGGGTGACGTCAAGTACCACCTCGGCGCCGACGGCGAGTTCGTCGGCCAGGACGGCGGGCGGATCAAGGTCTCACTGACGGCCAACCCCAGTCACCTGGAGGCGGTCAACCCGGTGCTCGAAGGCATCGCGC
>JBOGDU010000278.1:0-3930 GCA_050743145.1 Jiangellaceae bacterium
TCAGCGAGGCGCGGAAGCCCTCCTCGTGGGTGCCGCCCTCGTGGGTGTTGATGGTGTTGGCGAAGGTGTGCACCGACTCGGTGAACGCGGCGTTCCACTGCATCGCGACCTCGAGGCTCATCGGCTGGGTGGTCTCGCCGTTGGACTCGGCCTCGAATGCGACGATGCTGCGGTGGACGGCGTCCTTCCCGCGGTTGAGATGGGTGACGTAGTCGACCAAGCCGCCGTCGTACCGGTAGCGCACCTCACGCGGCGCGGACGTCTCCGTGGTCTCGACGTCCTCGTCGGCACCGGTGTCGATCTTCTCGGGCCGCTCGTCGCGCAGCACGATGACGAGGCCCTTGTTGAGGAACGCCATCTCGCGGAACCGGGTCGAGAGGGTCTCGAAGTCGTAGTCGATGGTTTCGAAGATGTCGTCGCTGGCCCGGAACGTGACCGTGGTGCCGGTGCGGTCGCTCGCCTCGTGGCGCTGCAGCGGGCGGTCGGGTGTGCCGAGTGAGTAGGACTGGGTCCACCGGTAGCCGTCGCGGTGGATCTCGACATCGAGGCGGGTGGACAGCGCGTTGACGACGGAGACGCCGACGCCGTGCAGGCCACCGGACACCTTGTACCCGCCGCCTCCGAACTTGCCGCCGGCATGGAGCATGGTGAGCACCACCTCGACGGCCGGGCGCCTCTCGACCGGGTGTTCGTCGACCGGGATGCCGCGTCCGTCGTCGACGACGCGCACTCCGCCACCGGGCAGCAACGTGACCTCGATCGAGTCGCAATAGCCCTGCAGCGCCTCGTCGACGGCGTTGTCGACGACCTCGTACACCAGGTGGTGCAGCCCGCGCTCGCCCGTGGAGCCGATATACATGCTCGGGCGCTTGCGGACGGCTTCGAGACCTTCGAGAACGGTGATGTCGCTGGCGTCGTACGACGTACTGGGCGCTGCCGTGGTGTCCGACTGCGTCACGAGTTGACGACCTCCTGCCAGGGAACAGGCCGCCCGACGACCCGCTGCGGGCGTCTAGGGCCCGGAGGCGGCCGGAGCGGCCTGGTTGGTAGGTCCAGTCTACCCCGGCGCAGCTCGTAGACGTGCATTGAGAGGTCCGCTGAGGCCGTTCTGCACCGAGAACTCGGCGCAGGCGAGTCCCCCTACCCGCGCAGCGGCATTGGCGGGTCCCTCAGGCCCTCCCGTCGATACCCACTTCGTCGCGCCCACAGCGGTCCGGGGTCGCCGCACGGCGTGCCTGGCGACGCTGCCGGACTGCACGACCAATACGCTCGGACGGCGTGTGGCGTCTGACGAGCGTGACGATCGTGGCGTGCCTGGGCCTCGGCACCTTCGGCAACGCCCTCGACTCGCATTGGCAGGCCGGTGACTACACAGCGTCGGCCGACTTCGCCTCCGTCGTAGCGGTGCCCGCCATTCCTGCCTCCACGACCGGGGGTGAGGTACGTCGGGAGGCGGTTCAGGTCCGGACGCCGGCGCAGGATCTCGACGGGATGGTCTTTTCGCCTGCCGCGGCAGGCAGGCATCCGGCCGTCGTCGTCGTGCACGGCGCCGGCACCAGCACCTGGGAAGGGTTCGACCGCCAGGCCGAGCACTTCGCCCGGTCCGGGATCGTGGTCCTCGTCTTCGACAAGCGGACGGCCGGCTACTCACCCTGGCACCGGGATTACGTCGCCATGGCCGACGACACGCTGGCCGGTGTCGAGCTGCTGCGGACCCGTGCGGACGTCGACCCCGACTCGATCGGTCTGTTCGCAGAGAGTGAGGGCGCCTGGATCGCACCGGTAGCCGCGGCGAAGGACCCTCGGATCTCGTTCGTCGTCCTCATCTCCGCTCCCGTGGTGTCCCCGGCGCAACAGGCCGCCTATGCCACCCGGATGGCGCTGGACGGCATCGAGGCTCCGGCGCCTGCGCATCGCGCTGTCGCCAAGGGGATCAGCATGGCGATGAGCGTCCCCAACCTGCTCGACTACGCCGAGTTCGACGTGCTGCCCTGGTTGGAGCGCCTGGACCAACCGATGCTCTTCGTCTACGGGACGGCGGACACGGCTGTACCACTCATCCAGGCGCCGGAGCTCGCCATCGACAGCGCTGCCGCCCACGGGAACACCGACGTCGCGGTCCGCTACTTCGACGGAGCCCAGCACGGCATCAAGATCGACGAGGATTTCGCACCCGAGTACCTGGACACCGTCTCCGCATGGATGTCGGCCGCTGCGGCCCGCCAGTCGCTGCCGGGTCCGCGTGTCGCCGGTGGACAGCCGGTCCAGACGCTCTCCGCAGGCGAGGTGCAGCCCACTCGCTGGTTCGACACCGCGCCGGTGCACGCGGCAGTCCTCTGCCTCGCCCTCGCCGGCTATCTCGCCGGTCCGGCCGCGTCCGGTGTCGCCCGCCTCCGGTGGGGTTCGCAGGCGCACCGGCTTTCGCCCGCTCGCCGCCGGAGGTTGCGCTGGCTGCGCACGCTGGGCACCGCCACCCTGCTGTTGCTGGTGGCGTTCTTCGTCGGGCTTTCCCACCTCGCGCTGAACGGCCAGACCAACCCGGTCCTGACCTACGGTGCCTGGGCAGCAGTATGGGCCGCCGCTGCGGGGACCGTGATGGTGTTGGCGAGCCTGCGGGTCGACGGAGGGGCGGCGCTTGCGGTCCTGGAACGGGCCGACGATGTCGACGGGGCGCGGATGAACGGCGTGGAGGTCGTCGCCTCCGTCGGTGCCGTGATGGGGACGATCCTGCTGATGTTCGTCGTCACCTACTGGGGTGTGTTCATCGGAATCTGATCCCGCATGGCACACCAGAACGTCCCACATATCGGTATAACTCGGGCGTTGCAACGCGGGTTCAGTGTGCCATGCACGCGCGACGCCAAGGCGGCATCGGTCACCGCTCAGCCATAGGTGTCGCGCGGGCCCCGGCCGGGGATGCTGCGCGGACCCCGCCGCCAACTCGGCGCGTGCGGCCCGAGCACCGTGACCCGCATGACGGTTCCGTCGCCGATCTCCTCGTTGAGCCGCCGAACGAGGTCGGGCGCCAGGAGCTTGACCTGGGTGGCCCAGGCGGTCGAGTCGGCACGCACGGTGAGCTCTCCGCCGGCGTACCGCTCGGGTCGGACGTGGGCCGCGACGTCGGGCCCGACGACCTGATCCCACCGGGCCACCGCACCGTGGACGGCAAGGTCATGGCCCCAGCCGTGCTCGCCCACCAACCGGTCCACTGCGCTCGCCAGAGGCTGCGGGTCCCGGTCGTCGCCGGCCGGACCGCTCCAACCCGCCCCCGGTGCCCGCCGTCCCTGGCTCGACCTGCGACCAGGGCCCGATGTGCTCGGTCCGGACGCGCCGCGCCGACGGCCACCGACCCGAGCCCGGTCGAGAAACGCCGCCGCCAACTCGGCACCCTCCGGATCCCACCCTTCCGCAGGAGTTGCTGCGGGGGGAGAGGATTCACCGAGGTCCGCATCTGGTCGAGGGGGAACCGTGCCCATCGCTGCAGAGCCGTACTCGGGTTCCTGCGGAGAAGCCGAAATGGACTTCGACGAACCAAGAGTGTCAGCCGGTGCGGCTGGGTCCGAAGGACCCAGGTCCTCATGAGACATGGAGTCGTCAGGTGACATGGAGGTGGGGTCGGAGGTGGGGTCGGAGGAAGAGGTCCGGGACGCTCTAAGAGGGCTCGATGGCACGCTCTTCCCGCCATCGAGCCCGACGTCCCGGACCTCTCCGTCCGACCCCACCGACCCCGAGTCTCCGCTCACCGAATCCTCCGCAGCTCGCCGTTCATGACGTCGACTCTCGCACCTGTGAGGACCTCCGGCACGTCAGCGGCGACGGCGGCTGTGACCAGCACCTGCTCGGCCTCGCCCACGAGTCGAGCCAACCGGTCGCGGCGGCCGGCATCCAGCTCGGCGAACACGTCGTCGAGGACGAGCACCGGGTCGCCGC